>JANMMV010000509.1:0-12524 GCA_031373565.1 Saprospiraceae bacterium | reverse complement strand
ATAGCTATGATAAAGAAATAGTAAAAAAGGGTTTCGGCTGCAATTACCGAAACGGTAACAATCCAGGTTGACGCAGTTTCTATAGGAGATAGGAGATAGGACAAAGGTTATAGGTGATAGGAAAAAGGTTATAGGTGATAGGTGATTAGGTTATAGCTTATAGTTACATTCAGTTGATCATCAAGATCTTACATCCCATTTCTAATCTCTTTCCCTTTTTTCAGCTTTTTTTAATAAATTTGCGCCGCACGTAGCATAATCCATTTATGAGTCGGACCAGGGTCGCATTTTTTGCTGAGATACTTCTCGATGATTTCGACGGTGCTTCGCGTACGATCTTTCAGATTATCAACCGAATACCTACTACGGATTTTGATTATCATTTTTTCTGTGGTATACCATCCGATAAGCCGTTTGAATTTCCTGTTCATACAGTTCCGACATTCACTATTCCAATTAACAAAACGTACAAAGTTGCGTTGCCATTATGGGCTAAGTCTCGTATTATCGATGCTTTGGATTCGATGAAACCCGAAGTGATTCATATATCTACGCCTTCGCCCTTAGGAGAATTAGGCTTACATTATGCCAAGAAGCATGGGATTCCTGTTATCACAATATATCATACGCATTTTGTCTCTTACGTCCAGTTTTATCTCAAGCGATTTCCACGGCTCATTAGATACGTCGAGAGATTTATTGAAAAGCGACTAAAGCGTTTTTACAATCAATGCGATCTTATCTACGTACCTACCGAAATCATGATGCATGAATTGATCGGTTATGGCATCGAAAGTCAGAAAATGAAATTGTGGCCTCGCGCCTTGACCGAAGGGATTTTTTCGCCGGCCAAAGCCGATCCTAACTTCAAAAAAAAACATGGGTTATCTGACAAACCAGTCATTCTTTACGCAAGTAGACTAGTGTATGAAAAGAATGTGTTGACCTTAGTAGATATGTACAAAAAGGCTCAGGTGGACCACCCTGATTATAGATTTGTAGTCGTCGGCGATGGAGTGGCTAACGGTCAGATGCGCCATGAGATGCCAGAAGCTATATTTTTGGGTCACCTTTCTCATAGTGAATTGGCGACAGTCTATGCCTCGTGTGACATCTATGTTTTTACGTCCATAACAGAGACATTTGGCAATGTCGTGATCGAAGCAATGGCTTCCGGATTACCTTGTGTCATCGCAAATGGTGGGGGTTCGGCAGCCTTTATCGAGTCAGGTGTCAATGGATACTTAGCCACCTACAACGATGCAGCAGATTATCTTGCCAAAATTGAGAACATACTACATAATCCTGCGCTCAAACAATCATTTATCGATAAAGGAATTGAGTATACGGATTCGCTTACTTGGCCATCTCTCATCAATACTTACCTTACAGATATTAGGATTCTTTCTTCTACTGTAAAAAAGAACGACCGTTGAAAGTACTTTTTATCACACATAAATATCCGCCAGCAGTAGGCGGCATGGAGAAGCAAAGTTTTGAACTAATACAGCGATATTCTAATGCGCATGAAAGTATAGTTTTGGCGCATGAAGGAAAGGAGTCAGTAGCTATGTTTTTCTTAAAATTAAGGAGTCGTGTACATCGTCTTTTGTCCGAACATGCAGATATAGATGTCATTCATCTCAATGACGGTCTGATGGCGGCATTCTTCATGGCGCTAGGCGTGAAAACGAACAAGAAAATCGTGGTTACCTATCATGGCTTGGACGTGGTTTTCCCCTTGCCAATTTATCAAAAGTGGGTCTTGCCCAAAGTAAAAAAATATGATGCATTCATATGCGTTAGCAATGCGACTAGAAACGAATGCATCCAACGAGGATTCGATCCTGACAAAATTTTTACAGTAGTCAATGGTGTAGATGTCGATAAAGTAATGGAAACAAACGAGACAGATATCATCCTATCGGAAATGAAAAAACATGATATTTCTTCTACTGATAAAATTATTCTCGCGATAGGTCGACCCGTTAAAAGAAAGGGTTTCTCCTGGTTTGCTGAACAAGTATTGCCTTTATTGCCTCCTGAATTTAAGTATGTGCACATTGGACATATAAAAGACGAAGATCGTGCGTGGACGAAATATGCACCAAAACGGCTGGTCAAACTATCGCAGCTTTTCTTAGGTAGCACCAATGATGCTACAAGATTACAGGCGCTAAGTATGGATCCTGCCTACAAGGACAAATTAAAACTAGTAGGGAGAATAGATGATGATTTCAAAAACTATTTGATCCAACAGGCTTCCGTTGTTATCATGCCCAATATTGTTGATCCGGGCGACATGGAAGGTTTTGGACTAGTAGCCCTAGAAGCATCTATCGCTGGTAAGAAAGTCCTAGCTTCAGGAATAGAAGGTATCACCGACGCTATTCATCATGGACAAAATGGCTTCCAAATAGCAACGGGTGATGTCACTGCATGGCGCGATGCCATTATCACGCACACCCAAGATGCAACCAAATTTGACCCAACCGTAAGACAATATACCATCGATCACTTTAGCTGGGATAAGATGATCAGTGGGTACCATGAAGTCTTTGAAGGGGTGAGACAATAAAAAATCTTGTTGATGACTCTAATACATGCATAATTCTTATCTTTGTAAGGCAGGTACACGAATGTTTACCCGTACACCTATTCGACAGATTGCACAAATCAATGCTGATTTGTATATTTGCCATTCAAGGCACATGCTTTGCATAAAACTGGTCACGGCGTTTATGCCAAACCGCTAGGCGATCTTTAATCAAACTCTTCAATTCTTTGAAAAATGAAATATAGATTTCTATTCTTATTTTTACTCAGTTTCAGTTTATCAGCAACCTGTCAGAATGAGAACCCAAATTTTGACAAATTGCTAGCAGATTCCTTAGGTGGAGATGATTATGGTATGAAACCATATATTCTTGTAATTCTTAATACTGGCCCTAACAAAATAGAAGATAAAAAAGTGTTAGACAGTTTATTCAAGGGCCATATGGACAATATTAGCGCTTTGGCATCTAATGGTAAACTGATTGTAGCCGGCCCAATAGGAAAAAACGATAAAACATATCGGGGAATATTTATCTTTAACGTCAAGACAATCGAAGAAGCAAATGATTTATTAGCGTCTGATCCTACAATTAAGGAAAGAGTTTTAGAAGCAGAGATATTTAAATGGTATGGTTCAGCAGCACTTCCAACATATTTGCCAAACCATAAGAAAATTGAAAAGAAAAAGATGTAATCAAAAACATCGCATAACAACTAGGTTTTCCACGCCAACATCACGCAGTAGCAGTAATAAACAATGCTGGCCGTTTGGTACGACGTGCCTAGAATGAAAACTCCGTTGAACTTGCCTTCGGTAGCAGGGTCAAACTTTCACCCTGTTGGATAGATTAATCCTAAGAGGTGAAGAACTAGATTTTGTGGAACTACTGCTGGGGTGGCACAATTACCGCGATGGCGGCACAGGTATGGACTTATCGTTCAGGTTTTGTATTTTTTTTAGAATCTTTCTTATTTATTTAGATTAGTTTTTACACACGTATTGTAGCTGCGGTTTGTGTTTGTAGTGTAGACTCTAATTTCAATTAGATAATAGTACATCACAACCTTCATAAAAACCAATCTCCACCGTAACGAATCTCACCCCTGATTCGCTGCATCAGATATGTAATTTATTTTAATTTAAGTCATTACCACGACAAGGTGTGCTCATTTGGCATTAGTGATGCACCGTTGTGTCATCATGGCGACATCTTGATAGTCAAAGCTCGCATACATTTGTAGGAGTTCGAACGATCAAAGAAGATTTTTTCACCATTATTAAAACATAAACATATGATGACTTTTATCCAAACCCTATTCTTAGTAGCATCTATGATGTTCGCAAACCCACCAAAAGCTATGGTTAGTAATCTCAGTGGCAAAGTAACCGATTCTATAACAGGAGAACCCTTGATTTTTGTATCCGTTAAGATACTTCAATCTGGTAAACTTGTACACGGTACAGAGACCGATATCGATGGAAATTATTTCTTCAGTTCTCTTGCCTTAGGACTTTATGATGTAGAAGTTGAATACGTGGGCTACAGAAAAACGATGATCAAAAACTTCGAAATCAGACCAGGAAAAGATCACCGACTGGATATCAAAATGAATTCTGATAATGATGTTCTAAAGGAAGTTATGGTAGTTGCTTACAAAGTTCCAATCATAGAATTCGATAATACTGCTCAAGGAATAACAATAACAGCCGACAAGATTAGAAATTTATCTACAAAATCAGTAAACGCAATTACGACAAGTGCAGCATGTATATCAACTCCCAAAGGCGAAGAAATATCGATCCGCGGTTCTAGATCTAATGAAACTGTATTCTTCGTAGATGGAGTTCGTGTAAGCGGTAATGTAATACCACAAAGTGAAATAAGTTACAATACTCCTTCCCATCGTGATCCTGCTATTAATACAACTCCAAATACCGAGTCATATGCCAAAATTAATGAGAACCAATTCAAATCCGTCACCGACGAGCCGCTTTCCACTTTTGCATTGGATGTGGATAGAGCCGCTTATAGCAATGTACGACGAATGCTCAATTATGGTCAATTGCCATCTGCAGATGCAGTGAGAATCGAAGAAATGATCAATTATTTTCAGTATAATTATCCTGCACCAAAAGACAAGGACATCATCGGCGTGACGACAAATTTTACGGACTGTCCATGGAACAAAGAATTTAAACTTTTACATGTTGGTGTACAGTCTAAAAAGATGGATGTCAAAGAAATGCCACTTTCAAACATTGTCTTTTTGATAGATGTATCTGGCAGTATGTCTGATCCTAACAAGCTGCCGTTAGTAATAGCTTCGTGCAAGATTCTTCTCGAACAATTACGTCCAGATGATAAAGTAGCGATCGTTACCTATGCTGGTCATGCTGGAGTAGCGCTACCATCTACTAAGGCTTCGGAGAGAGCCAAAATCATTGCGGCGCTCGACGGACTGACATCTGGAGGGTCTACCGCCGGAGCGCAAGGCATTATCACCGCCTATCAAATAGCAAAGGAAAATTTTATCATCAAAGGAAATAATCGAGTTATTCTAGCGACAGATGGCGACTTCAACGTAGGTATCAGTGACAATCAATCACTCGAAAAATTGATTGAAGAAAAAAGGAGTATAGGGGTTTTTCTATCAGTTCTCGGATATGGAATGGGAAATTACAAAGATGACAAAATGCAAATCCTAGCTGACAAAGGAAATGGAAATCATTCTTACATCGACAATATGCAAGAAGCCATAAAAGTACTTCACAATGAATTCGGTGGAACCATGTACGCCATTGCCAAAGATGTTAAATTTCAAATAGAGTTCAATCCTGCTACTGTCAGTTATTACCGACTCGTAGGATACGAAAATCGAATGCTTAGCAAGGAAGACTTTAATAATGATACCAAAGACGGTGGTGAGCTTGGTTTGGGTCATCAGATGACAGCCATTTATGAGATAGGAACAACGGATTCTGCAAATGATCGTATGTTGGGCGTAGATCCATTGAAATATCAATCGGCTGTCAAAAAAGATAAAAATCTCAACAACCTAGATGAGTTAGCGACCATCAAGTTCAGGTATAAAGAACCAGACGCCGACAAAAGTAAAAAATGGGAACAGGTTATCAAAAATACATTAGCAACACATTTAGAACTCAATGATGATGTTAGATTTGCCATTGCTGTTGCTTACAGCGGACTATTACTAAGAGATGGACAGACATTGTCATCAAAATCATTCGTTCCGATGATTGAAATGGCTACAGGCGCAAAAGGTAATGACACGGATGGGTACCGAAGTGAATTTATCAAAATGATGAAAGTCGCAGACGGTATCAAATCAAATACATTGTCAGTTTCGACTAATGAGTAAACGGTTTCGTGATTAGTCCCCTGATTGTTTGCGTTATGTCAAGCAGTCAGGGATTTTTTTCTCTACTCGTGATCTTGAAAATGTCGCCCCGATGGGGCTTTATGTCTATATGGGATTCTCTTTTTCTTACCATAATGCCGCCCCGCTGGGGCTATTAAACGCAGATTAGGTTACTTAAAGAAGCCCCAGCGGGGCGTAATTTTGGTATTATCCACCTTAAGCACACCACAACTGAGCCCCAGAGGGGCGACACTTTGCTCTTGGCGATCTTTTTTAGGATCTTTAAGCTATCCATCGTAGGTGATTTTCTGATCATAATGCCCCCCGCTGGGGCTTTTAAATGCAGATTTGGTTATTATGCTTTTCTTCGTAAAGATTTACAAAAAGCTGTATCATCGTTAAAGTAGCCCCAGCGGGCCCACCAAGGCTCTTAAACTTACTACCAATAAAGCAAGCTGGTAGTCCAAAATGGGCTTAATTTGAAATTATATAAAAGGCTTCACAAAAAAACATCCCCTACTTAAGCTAACTCAAGTAAGGGATGTAGAGAGATATAAGAAAACGAAAAGATTTTATTCTTATAATTTGGTCAATAGTCCAGTAACAATCTTACCGCCCACGACCACACGATACAAGACAATGCCTGGTCGTTGATCAGATAAATCTATTGTATGTCGGGTCGTTCCTGCATTAATACTTATCTTCTGATCAAAGGTGATCTGGCCATTTGATGCGTATAATCTCAACCACATTTCATCGTCTTTTGGACTGGTGATATCAAATGTCGTATTATCTGTCGTAGGATTAGGGAAGGCGGTAACAATTACGTCCGCAAATTTGGTACGCGATGATACATCTGGTGTAATGATATCACCTGGGTCTACCGAAATATTTCCTTTCTTGATACCCACAAAGTTTACAACATTGGAATCTTTACGGATAGAGTCTAGTGTTACAAAGTACGGTAATGGTGTTGTCAATACTGACTTAGGATCTGCATAAGTTTTGGATGCATCCAAGATATACCACTGGGTTTTACCTGGCAACGAATCGACACTATTCGTTACAAATGCCATCAAGGCATTTTGATCTTTGATATCTATAACACCGTTTTCATCGATATCGGATGCCAGAAATTGCGGATAACTTAAAAACTGAACTTCTCCTAGTAGGTATTTTGTGAGTATTTCTACATCAGCACTATTGATGCCCTTGCGTTTAGCATCCGTGTAAGAACCAGATACTTTTACAGCAAGATTTTTGACGGTAAGGTTATCGAAAACATACTTACCATTGACGTCCGTTTTTTTGTCGTAATTCAAATACGTTATCGTCGAATCTTTAGTTTCTGTAATTGTTTTGACGCTGATATAGCGGAACAATTTGTATCCCGATGCATTGATAAATGAATCCAATTTTAGGGTCTCTGTCGTATCATACTTAAATGTGTATGTAACACGCGGTTGCGTATAGATAAGCTTGATATCAGCATTTGCGAGAGCCGCATCACCTATAGATTTTACGTTACCACGTAGAACATATTTTGGTGCAGGTGGTGGCGGTGGCGGTGCAGGCTTACAATCAGGGATATTGGCGCCATTGTTTTGAATGATGATCTCAGTTATACAATATGATTGAGCACCTTTAGAATCTGTAATATAAATAGGAACTTGATTTTTGCCTATCTCATTGCAAGTAAAAGTACGTCGCATAACGATCGAATCCTTGCTAAATGAAAAGCGAAGCGGGTAGTAACCGCAAAGAGATTTTGAACCTTTGTCTAAGTCCTTTGCCCATAATTCAACCATCCCATTGTCTATTTTACCGTCCTTGTCAGTATCCACCGGCATAAGCGCTGTGATTAGACTACCTATACAATAAGGCGTAGGTTTATTTGCGTTTTTAACCACTACATTGGTTGTGCAAAACTTCCATTGGCCACATCCATATTTGACCGTGTAAGTGACCTTTGTTGTACCGATAGGATAAGTACCTGATATGTTGGCACCTTTGGATGTAGCATAGATAGAATTGTTTGTGATCTCAAAATTACCACCACAAACTGATGGGTCTATCGTAAGTGGGTTGACGACGAGGTTTGCATCTTTGCAATTGGTCGCATTGAGTACGATCTCAGGGGGACAAACTAGCGCAGGAGGAGCTTGACTAATTATTTTTATGATTTGCGTATGAGTATAAGTGGTATATCCTCCAGAAGTAGATCCTGAACACCAGTTCAAAACCTTCCACATGCGCATGACTTTTTTGCATTGGCTATTGACCGTAAATACCATATCACTATATGATCTTCCTAGCATAGCACATTCAGAGTCTGTCCAGGTTGGATATTGTGAGTCTAAGGGCAATACTTCGGGTTTAGTATTGGGATTGCATCCTTCTAAGTCTACATCTTTTGGCCAAACGATGTTAGGTGCATTGCTTCCTGTGCTAGAAACATAAATGATCTGCGTGCATGTCTGTATATTCCAGTACGGATCCTCGACTGTCCATTTGCGTTTGATAGTACCTACGTTGCAACTATTGAGCTGGTAAGTCACTACGGGAGTACCAGCAGAATAGGTCTGATATCCTAATGTATACGTCGCATTGCCGTAGATAGAAAGATTCCAGAGTTCAGCTGTACATGATACATACACGTTGCCCGGACAGTTGAGGGTGAAAGAAGATGGGCTATTAGTAGCAAAGAGTGCGGAATAACCCAAGACGATAAGAGAAGCTAAGCTTAACCATCGCTCAAAGCGAGTGTAGGAAGATTGCATTATTTTGAGACATTTAAGGAGTGAAAAATATAATTCAATTACATATTACAACAAAATTACATATGTTTTAGATTGGTTGTATGCATTTTGCATATAAAAATGTAAAATTGGGTATTTACCCCTAGATAAAAATTCCGTTGAGTTCCATCAGTTACTTGATAGACATGTAGCTTCGAGTAACCTCAGCCACCTGAGAAGTTCATTCAAAATTTCTGTATTTTTTTATAAAATAACTGAAATCACAGCCGAAAAAGTAGCTTCGAGTGCCCTCAGCCACCTAAGAAGTCCATTCCAAAATTCTGTCCGGTGATTGAGGGAACTCGAAATCACAGCCCAAAAGGTAGCTTCGAGTGCCCTCAGCCACCGAAGCAGTTCATTCCAAATTTTTGCACGGTGATTGAGGGAACTCGAAATCACAGACGGCACTCGAAATCACCGCTTCAACTCGAAATCACACTTTCAATCTAATCCACCATCATTAACAACGCTGTCGGGATTGTCTGCATTTACCCTACCGAATTCATCTGAATAAATACGGACAAGCAAAAAGAAAATGGATAGGATCAAAGGTCCGAAAATGACACCTAGGAAGCCAAATAAGCTGATACCGAGAAACACGCCTAGCAGCGTGACTAAAGGATGCACATTTGCTAATTTTTTTTGCACCAAAAACCTAGCAATATTGTCAACAGAACCAATTACAATAAATCCCCAAAGGCCTACTCCACCGCCATAAAAGGCTCCCATAGTTGAAAACTGATAGATAGCAAGCGGTATATACACGAGCATCGTACCTACAATAGGAACGACTGATGAAATGGCCGTCAAGATACCCATTAAGACATATTCTTTAACACCAAAAATCGAATAACCTATCATTGCGACGATACCTTGGATGATGGCCACGATAGGAATACCGAGTGCATTTGAGTACACTAAACTACGAACTTCGGCCAAGACTTTTTTGACATTACGCGCCTTTAAAGGAACGGCACTCTTAAGCCAAAGCTCCACATCTCGCGTCTGCACAAGCAGGAAAAAAAGTACCAGATACATCATCATGACATTACCCAGCGCAGACATTGTCCCACCAAGTGTACGCTGAGTAAAAGGAATAACATGCTCTGTGATCTTATCAATATTCTCTGATTTGAACACTTCGATACCGTAATTGGTAAGCAAGAAATTATGCATTTGGTCGAACACATCCGTTAGCAATTGAGGATTCATAATCAAAGGTCCGATCTTATCGACTGCTATGCTACCTAAATAAACAAGCGGAAGCACCATAATAATCAAGGATGATATCATCAAAGCTAACGCTGCTAGCCAACTAGGCCAACTGTACTTGATCGTCAGCAATTTCATAGGATAAAGCAAAATAACGTACAAGGTTACCGCTCCTAGGAATGCTGCCAGCAAAAAGTATAGTTCTTTTACGATCAACAGTCCCATGAAGATCAATAAGGCCAAGAAAAATAATTGCCTGACGGTATTAGGGTGCACAGATGATCGCAGGTTCTGCATAGGTTAAAGTTAAAATTGATTTTATTATCAACTTGATACAAAGATAATAGAAAGTAGGTAAACTCAGAAAATTTCTATTTGTCAATTTCCAGCATATTCATTGCAGCATATGAAGGACCTGGTTTTCGCCAAATGGACGAACTTTCAAATGTTTGGTTAACAATCGTGGGAAATACCTTACTTTTAAGGCTCAGAAGCTATTTTCTGTGTGAAATCGATTATTTTTCAAAAATAAATTAAAATGGTAGTAAGTATCTTTGGAGCCAGTGGATTGGTAGGCAACCATCTCTTATTGGCTTGTATTGAAAGTAATTCAGTGTCAAGTATTCATGTTTTTGTGCGAAAACCACTGTTGATAAAGCATCCTAAAGTGTCAACAATCATATGTGATTTTGCAAGTCTCGACACCAACAAAGATAAAATACAAGGCGATGTCGTTTTTAATTGTCTCGGAACGACTGCTAAAGTGGCTGGCTCAAAAGAGAAGCAATACGAGATCGATTGCTTGTATCCTATCAAAATAGCGAAGTTAGCTGCCGCAAATGGTGTCAAATGTATGGTCAACGTGAGTAGTGCAGGTGCATCAGACACTGCTAATTTTTATCTAAAGACCAAATCCGATATGGAAATTGGGGTGCGGGAATCCATAGGCCAATACTCATACAACATGCGACCTTCGTTTTTGGTAGGCGATCGGACCGAATTGAGAATAGGTGAGAAAATAGGTATAGGCGTTTTCAAGATTGTAGATCTTATTTTGCTAGGAAGTCTTCGAAAATATCGATCAATAAGCGCCCAGAAAGTAGCTCTGGCCATGCTCCAAGTAGCTATTGAGAAGCCCAATGACAAACATATTTTTCATTATGATGAGATAATGGCGTTTGCTGTCGAAGTCAATTAAGATGAAAATATGATCATTTCCATACTTACTCATGTGAACACAGTTGCGGCAATTGCTAACGACAAAATCGGAAGGTTACGTATAAATGAATTTGATCACTCAAAAATTGGGTGAGCATTTTCGGATAAAGCTGTGAGTATTTCATTTAGTAGGATGAATTATCATCTGTCTTCGTATTAACAGTTCTAACTATCCTTAGTATATTGCCACTATCGCATCTATGATTTAATCAATTTTGCCCCTTAACACAACAAAATCAACTCATTTTACATTTTAAATTTATGTATCATGTAATATTCACCATCTTGAGCTGTACGCTACTGATGTGCTCACCTAAGAAGGGACAAGCGCCGGCCCCTAGCTATGCATTGCAAGACAGCACAGCCACTATGATTGACACCTTGGTTTTGGGCGCTGAAAGGCAAGCTTATTATGTTCCTATGCTGCAGGGCAAAACCGTCGCAATGGTCGTCAATCACACCAGCACAATTGGCAAAAATCATATTGTTGATTCATTACTTAAATTAGGTGTTAATATTAAACGCATTATGGCACCTGAACATGGTTTTAGGGGCAAGGCTGACGCTGGTGAGCTCGTCAATAATGAAAAAGATGCTAAAACAGGTCTACCTATTGTCTCTCTGTATGGAAAACGTAAGAAACCACTGCCTGAAGATATTTCTGATGTTGACATTGTGATTTTTGACATCCAAGATGTGGGTGTTCGCTTTTACACATATATATCTACACTTCATTACGTGATGGAAGCATGCGCCGAGCAAGGTAAAAAATTATTTATCCTTGATCGACCTAATCCAAATGGACATTATACTGACGGGCCTGTTTTAGATCCTGCTTTCAAGTCATTTATCGGAATGCACCCAGTTCCCATCGTGCATGGCATGACGATCGGGGAATACGCACGCATGGTAAATGGAGAAGGATGGTTGTCCAAAGGCGCTAATTGTGATCTCACCATCATAGAATGCAAAAACTACACGCACAATAGTTTTTACGAGCTCCCCGTGAAACCAAGTCCAAATCTACCAAACATACGTAGTATCTATCTCTATCCATTTGTCTGTTTGTTTGAAGGTACAAAGCTGAGTTTGGGACGTGGCACAGAGAAACAATTTCAAGTTATAGGACACCCTAAATACAAAGGCGGTTATTCCTTTACCCCGCAACCTAACGAGGGAGCTAAAGATCCACCACTCAATGGAAAGCTATGTAAGGGTTTAGACTTGACCGAATTGCCCATTGGAAGTTTTAGAGATATGAAACATATAAATCTTGATTATCTCATCGACGCACACAAGTACTTCCAATCGATAGCAGAGCCCTTTTGGTTAGACAATCATTTTATTGATAAACTAGCA
>JANMMV010000489.1:0-4824 GCA_031373565.1 Saprospiraceae bacterium | reverse complement strand
ATGTCTATTTTTTTATTATTAAGAAAAACGACATAGAGGAGAAGGATGATAGAACACCAAATCATTATATAATAATTTTCAAATTTTTCATGCCAAAACTTCCATTTTAACAGGCTCAAAATCAACCCACCCAAAATTAAAATGAAGGCAGAGAAAACTGCTCCCATGAGGAGTGATTTCAATTCCATATGCCTTAGAATGATTAATACTGCTGCAATCAACAAAAATAACATAATAAGTTGCATAAATGTAATGTCAAACAAATCAACCCAACCATGATCAACGACGTTAATTCTATTTTCATTTAGCTGACTCAAATGATCATATTCTAGATACTTAGTTTCATTACTAATCTTTACGACATTGTATTCATTATTATGATTTCGGTCGTAATCGACCACGAGACTGACAAAGTCTTCTTCCAAATTTACTACTTTTGCTAAGGATTTTTTAGCCACAAAACTTGGAACAAAATTATTCTTAACGCTATATTCACTAAGTAAGGCTTTAAAATCTGTAAGCGCTTTTGTCACTGATTTTTCATCGTTAAGTAATATCCAGTTATGAACTTCTTTAAGCTCTCCATCAGAAAGTTGAGAACCAAAATTATCAGCGTAAGCATATGTCTCTCCGTTTCTAATAGCGTTTTCATAATTAAACAAACTATATTCCGAGATGCCGTAAACTTTGCTTACATCAATAAATGAATCGATTATGGTTCGACCGTTGCATCTAGTGCTTTCTTTTAATATACCAAACTGATACCTATTTCCATTAAAGTCTAGAAATGGTTTACTAAGATCAATACCATTTGTTTTTTCATTTTTTGCATCTTCTATTGTTTTATAATGCTCTTTCAACTCTGTTAATGGAAAAGGTTTTGGATAAGCTCTGTTGGTAATTTTATAGTATTCTAAATCTTGCAATAAGAATACAGATGCTTTGCGCATCGTTGAAAAATCACTTGAATAATCTTCTAGTCTCAGTAATTTAGCGGTCTTCTTTTTAACACCTTGGTCAAAAGAAAATAGAACTATTGTGTGGATAAAAAAAATACTCATCAACAACAAACACAATTTGATAAGATAGACCTTTGATATCCGATAGAAGCTATTAAATCCACTATAGCTAAAGAATCGAAACCCAAAAAAAATACTCAAGCCCATTATTATTAATGAATAATACAAAATCGCATAGGATTCAAATATAAAATGACTAATTGAAGTGCTTTGTAATGCAGCATATTCCGTATAAGCATATCCATAGAAATAAAAGCCAATATTTAAAATGATACCTGCTATCATCATCCATAAATAGTGCGTGTTCCACAACATGGGATATCTCTCTAGGATATATCTATTGATTCTATGATAAAATTCCATATGAAAGTTGACATTAAAGAGTTAGAAAAATCTGCGCGTGCTATTGGTAACATTTCTAAAGTACCGCACATCTATATTTGCATTGGCCAAAGCCATGAGAATTTGGCTAACGTTGCAATGATTAATTTCGACTAAATAGCTTCCGCCATTAAAGTTGATATCTGTCACGTTTAAGCTTTTTAGTGCATCTTTAAGTATATGCTGATCTTGGTCGATTTCAATCTCGATAATCAACGAATCACCGTCACTGGCTTTGTAACCCATGTTTGTTGGCGTGCCATTTTTTAAAAATATGACATCTGTGCTAATTTTTTCAATTTCGTACAACTGTTGAGAACTTAGTACAATTCCTAGTGGATTCACAAGACTCTTACCAAGCATCATGAGATCCTCAACGATTAGTTTCTGACTTACAATATCTAAGTTGGATAAGGGTTCGTCGATGAGCAATAGTTTTGGCTTGCGCAAAAAAGTTCTAGCTAATTCAAATCGCATCTTATATCCACTACTCAATTCGCTCCATTTATAATTTCTGTATTTCCATAGCCCAAACCGAATCATCATCAGTAAGACCGTTGCTTCGTTATCTTTGGGTGCTACACCGTAGTGCGCCGCAGCAAACTTCAAATTATCTTTCACCAGTCCATACCATGTAGGTGTTCTTTGTGGAATATATATTAATTGTGTTCTTATATCATAGAGTGATTCCTTTCCTTTGATATATGGATAGTCAATTGATCCACTGCTCAGTTCTAAATCGCGAGCCAACATTCGCAACAGTGTCGTTTTTCCATTGCCATTTTCACCAACCAACCCAAAGAGATCACCTGCTCTTATAGTCAAATCAATGGGACCAAGTGAAAATTTTCGGCTGCCAAAATCTTTAATGATCCCTTGTGCATTCAATAGGACTTCATCTTCTGACGTCTTAATAACTGGAAATGTCTCGAGCTTATCGATAAGTTCTAGACATTTTTGATTGATAAGATCTATATCAGATAAATGTTCATCTTGCCATTGCATGTGATTAATCACATATTGAAAGGCTTTCGCATCCTTTGTATCCAGAGCTAAGTCCACAATCATCCTAAATCCTAAATCGACATTGCCTTGTTTGATCTGTTTTTTTACTGCTTCGGATCTTGAGTTGAGCATCATTGATTGCATGTTGTCGTATTTAAATCAGCATCAATTTACAATGCAATATTACGTCAGAACGCATTTGGTCGCCACTTTAGTAAATGATTAACAAAATCAACTTGCTAAATATAGTAACATCATCATCAAAGGTTTTACTATGCCATTAGCGCACAAAGCCCTTGATGCAAACATCGGTGAAGCGTTAAAAAATACAAAAGTATAATGGAAACCAGGTAATATTATGTTTCCTAACTAAAGAATATGGAAACACACTAATTTATATATCCACCCGCAGCCTCAAATTGATTCGCCTTACAGTCAAGTTATTGGGGAGCGCGTATTCAATGTTGGATAGTGTTTTAATCCAATTGACTGATGCTTGATTCGATATCTGGAGAAGATTGAAGGCCTCAATACTAAGCCAACTGTTCTCTGCAAATCTGAGAAAATGATTAGGTTTACGTGGCAACCATTCCTTTTTCCATAGTTGAAATGAGAAGCCGATATCTATCCGATGATAGGCTCGAAGTCTAAAGAAATTACGAAATTCTAGATTGTTTTCTCTGGGTCCAAATGGAAGTCCTGTACCATATGAAAAATTGAGGTTTACCTTGACATTTTCATTTTTTGGTAGGTAATCTTGAAAAAACATATTGAGCGTCATGAACTGATCTGTAGGCCTTGGCACATCTTTAACATTAACTTGAATACGACCTGTATCGGTAGTAATATAACCTAGATGTTGTACGCCTCTTAAAGATTCTCTTGCGCGCAGGAACGAAAGATTGATCCAAGACTCGGCATTTTTGACAAATTCTCCATTGATACGAAAGTCCAATCCTGTGACGTAACCATCTGCATTATTGTCACCGGTATATCTAATCCTGACATTATCTACTTCATAAGGGATGAGATCCGTTAGTTTTTTGTAGTAAATCTCTGAGATAATTTTGAACGGTCGATCCGAAATCTTTTCCCATGTAAAATCGTAAGTCAATCCGCCGACAATGTGGACAGACTTCTGCGAAAGAAGCGCATTGTTGAGTGTGCCGTCTGGACGTCGCATTTCACGATAGAATGGCAATTGATGGTAAATACCACCGGCTAATTTGAATGTAAAATCCTTTGACCATTGCAGTGGTTTGAAGTATAACTGTGCTCTTGGACTAAGCAAAAACTCATCTGACAAAGTTCTATGCGTTGCCCTTAATCCAGCGATAATCTTAATCTCTCGTTTAGCATTGCTAAAGGTGATTGCGTGTTGTGCAAACAGTTGAGTGCGTATATTGTCGATGACATTTATTGATTTCGTTACTTTATATAAGTCAACTTCATTGATATTTTTAGGGCCTTGAATAGGATTATAAAGAGAATAACCTGCTGAGTCGATACGTTCCCATTCATTGAGTACATCATCAAAATACTCTTGTTGCACTTTTGCTCCCCATTGCGTAAAATGTACAGTTGCGTTCCGGTCATCTTTGTTTTTTGTGAATTCTATACCACCTTTCCATTCGATGTTTGAAATCGTATTAAGGAGATTGTTGCGTGCAAAAAGATGTTGTGTTCCGGTGCCCAGTACCGCTATTTCCTGTCCTGTATTATCCCCTATGGCCGTTTCTATTTGTGATAAGCGATAAGCACCGATGATATCAATATTTTCATCTTCGCTAGAGCGATAATATGATCCTAGTAATTTCATAAACCATGGATTCTTTGCTTTCTCTGGCAAATAGGTCAAAGATATTCCAGTCATGCCATATCTAAAAACATCCACTTCTCGACCTTCAAATGCCGTATTAAGTTCTAACTGAAAGTCAATCGTACCCCGCTTGCTTTTACCTGAAGATGGCACGAAATCATACTTCGATCCATTGTAATTCCCTATCAGTCCTACCTGTAGATTTCTTGTAATATCATAACTTACGTAAGCTTGGATATCTGTAAATGATGGCACAAACTCTCCTTTTACTTGGCCGCTACCCAATAAATATGCGTTGCTTTTGTATCGTGCGCCTACAAGATACCGTAGTTTATTGTATGCATTAGCGCCTAGTCTTTTGCTGCCTTCGGCGTGAACAGAAGCGCCTAAAAAACTCGCCGTTGCACTCATTTTGAATTCGTCAGGACGTTTGTACCTGATATCAAGCACGGAAGACATTTTGTCCCCGTATCTACTTTCAAAACCACCAGACGAAAACTCAAGATCTCTGATCAAATCAATATTAGGAAAACTCAAACCTTCTTGCTGCCCACTACGGATCAATTGTGGTCTGAATATTTCAAAGTCATTGACATAAAT
>JANMMV010000454.1:0-2733 GCA_031373565.1 Saprospiraceae bacterium | reverse complement strand
GTAAAAAGCGGGACGGTTCGCAATCCCGACAGCATCAAAAAATAATTTTTGCCCACTCAACCAAAGCAAGACTGAAATACCAGCAAGCATAATAATTGTACCCCATACGCCAAAAAAGTGCATCGGCCGCTTTCCAAATTTACCCATAAACATGATCGAAAGCAGATCCAAAGGTCCGTAAATAAATCTCGACATACCGAACTTTGAGACACCGTATTTTCTGGCTTGATGGTGGACTACTTTTTCGCCTATCTGATTAAAACCCGCCCATTTGGCGATCACAGGGATGTATCTGTGCATCTCGCCATAGACTTCGATATTTTTGATGACATCTGATTTGTAAGCTTTGAGACCACAATTCATATCGTGGAGTTTTACACCCGACATCCAAGAAGTGACACCATTATACAGCTTAGTGGGAATGGTTTTGGATAGAGGATCAAATCTCTTCTTCTTCCATCCCGATACGATATCGTACCCGCCATGTCGGATCATATCTACCAACTCTGGTATCTCCTCTGGACTATCTTGCAGATCAGCATCCATCGTGATGACTACTTGGCCTTGACAAGCTTCAAAACCTACATTTAGTCCAGCTGATTTGCCGTAATTGCGTCTAAATTTGATGCCACGGACACACGGATTACGTTGCTTCAGCGATTCGATAACCTGCCATGATTTATCTTTTGATCCATCATCTATAAATAGGATCTCATAGGTGTAGCCATGTTTGTCCATGACGCTAACGATCCAATCATGAAGCTCCGGCAAGGATTCATCTTCGTTGAAAAGTGGAATGACGAGAGATATATCTAACATGTTTTCACGGTTATTCTTGTGAATCATTAGGCATAGAAACAGGGGCAGGCTTTATAAACCTTGACATGATGAAGGCGATAATCGCACCGGGAACTACAAAATATCCTGGCAAATTTGCTGCAAAAGCGGCTAAGCCATAGGGATTTCTAAAAGCAGCCTGCTGCTCGATATCAGCAATTTGGTCTTCTGATAGATTGAAGAGAGATGCCATCTGACCTTGTACATTTGAAGCTACTTCTAAGGTAGTAGAAATGATACTAGGGTCTCCATAATTAGCAAATAGATAGTAAAAAGTAAGGCTTATCGTTACTCCTAATACAAAAGTCAGCCACGGTGCACGAAAAAGTGCTGAATTATCCAAAGTGCCCCCGAGCGCAATAGTCTCTTTGAGCGCGCGCCGCATCCAGTAGATATATAACCCAAAAATAATAATACCCCTAAAAGCGAGCATCGACTCTATCCCAATAAAATACAGCACCAATGTGATCGCGATGCATGAGAGACCTAAGAACAACCCGTTACGGACATGCGGAATTTGCATATATACTAAAAAATTTAATGTAAAGGTAGTAATTTTGTTGCAAGTGGTAGTTGGAATTTGTTGGATTTGGCAAATTTGTTGATTTGCTAATTTGATTGATCACGCTAAAGACGTGACAGGTTTGTTGGATCACGCTGAAGACGGGACAAGTTTGTTTAAACTGATTGAGCACGCTAAAGACGGGACAAGTTTGTTGATCACGCTGAAGACGTGACAAGTTTGTTGGATCACGCTGAAGACGTGACAAGTTTGGTTTATCACGCTAAAGACGTGACAAGTTTGTTGATGACGCTGAAGACGTGACAGGTTTGGCGAATCACGCTAAAGACGTGACAAGTTTGAATTATCACGCTAAAGACGTGACAGGTTTGTTTTAACTGATTGATCACGCTAAAGACGTGTCAGTTATTGAGTAACGCCAATGACTTCTTTTTTTGGATAGATGCCCAGTGAAGGCATAGCATAGCTACGCAAATCAATACGTTTTTCATGATTAAATGAGTTTGGGAAGGGCCGGTTTTTAGGATGTACTAGCTACCTTCTGGTTAGTTAAAAAATGGAGCAATATTGAACATAACTTGTCTCGACTCCCCATCTACTAATGCAAAGTCAGAGTCAAGATTATTATTTACTATTTTAAAAACTTATATTTAGATAGGTCGTATCTGCAGGTATTATGTAAATTGAGTCTGAGAATGATGTCTGCTGTATAAAATCGTCGATTGTATAATCAAAAAAGCGAAATCTGTTAGCTTCAATTGGACGGATGCCTTCATATTTGGATAAAGTTTCAACACTTCCAAAACCAGGAAAAGTTCCTATTATGGCAACACCTGGCTTATTAGGATCGTTCTCAATTTTCACCCTTATATAACCCACAGCATCGATAAAATTATCTCTATTCGCCATCGGTCCTGATGCCCAGACGTATGGATCTTGGCTACGCCATACTTTTCCATCCCATTTAGTTCCCAGCTTCGAAAAATAGCCTGGCTTCTTGACCTTGCCGATGAAGTGGAGCGTTCCTTCATCTATGATGGATGTCCACCTTCCTGTTGCATCTGTCTTTACAGAATCAATAAGCCATGTGGCATGACTCGTCTCAGCATAGATATAGACGAGTACATCGGAAAGAGGCTTGTTAGTACCGTTTTCAATGATACGGCCAGTGAACTTGTCACCTGATTCTACACACGAGAATATACCAAGTGTCATGCTAAGGATGAAGAGGTAGAGTAATGTTTTCATTTTTTTTTAAATTGTTTAACTGTTTGGTTGTTTAATCGTTTAATTTTTGGTGTTTGTTTTATGGGGAATTGTTTTATGGGGAATAGGTTTATGGGGAATTGGTTTAATGGGGAATTGGGGAATTG
>JANMMV010000453.1:0-2318 GCA_031373565.1 Saprospiraceae bacterium | reverse complement strand
CATACTAATAAAAACCGAGGGAGGTATCTCAGAATTGACCATCAATAGGCCAGCAGCGCTGAACGCCCTCAATAGAGAGGTATTTAATGCGTTAGAAGCATTTTTCGATAAATATAAAAATGACTTCAGTATAAAAGGTGTAATCATCACAGGCTCAGGCGAAAAAGCGTTTGTTGCTGGTGCAGATATCAAAGAATTTGCTAGTTTAGGTGCTGAAGAAGGTGCACGATTGTCTAAACGTGGTCAGGATATATTTTTCCTAATTGAAAGATTCCATGCCCCTGTCATTGCAGCCGTGAATGGATTTTCACTAGGTGGCGGATGTGAACTTGCTATGGCTTGTCATATTCGCCTGGCAGGTGCGAATGCCAAATTTGGTCAACCCGAAGTCAACCTAGGATTAGTGCCAGGATATGGTGGATCTCAGCGATTGATACAGTTGATTGGAAAGGCAAAAGCGACAGAAATGCTATTGACGGCAGATATGATCGGGGCTGATGAAGCATATAGGTTAGGTCTCGTAACGCATGTTGTCCCAGCCGGTGAAGAAGTAAACAAAGCTAGAGAAATATTACAAAAAATTGCTACTAAAGGGCCGTTGGCCATTGCAAAAACCTTAGAACTGGTCAATACGTACTATGACAAAACACAAGATGGCTTCGCGAAAGAATACAACGATTTTGGGTCTACCATAGGAAGTGAAGATAGCAAGGAAGGTGCGCTAGCATTTGTGGAGAAGAGAAAGCCAGTTTTCAAAGCTAAGTAATAGATACATGTTTGAATTTCACAAGGACAAGAAGACCTACTATGATTGGCAAACGGCAGTGACAACAGAAGCCGTAATTCCATTTTTAAAGCCTTATATCGATATGTCAAAACCATTAAGAGTTTTAGAAATAGGATGTGGAGAAGCTGGTGTTTTAAGGGCATTTTTGGATAATGGACATTATGGATGCGGTGTAGAATTGGCAAAACATAGAGCAGAGTCTGCTCGAAATAATCTTAGGGAATACATTGATAAAGCTCAAGCAAGCATCATATCGAAGAATATTTATGATATCGACCCATCTTCTGAGTGGGATAAAAAATTCGACATTATCATCCTAAAAGATGTCATTGAGCATATCCCTCATCAAGAGAAATTTATTCCTGCCCTTCATCAATTTCTTAATGCTGAAGGTGTGATCTTTTTTGCTTATCCACCATGGTGGATGCCATTTGGCGGTCATCAGCAACTAGTCAAAAATAAGCTGCTTTCAAAATTGCCATGGTATCATCTATTGCCATTAGGTTTGTACAAAAAAGTATTGCAATGGGGAGGTGAATCCACCGCTACCATAACCGATCTAGAAGAAATCAAAGAGACTGGAATCACCATTGAAAGACTTGTGAGTATAGTAGAAACAAGCAATTATAAAATATTAGCACAAAAATATTGGCTAATTAACCCTATCTATGCATTTAAATTCCACCTTAAACAACGCGAAGTATCGGGTCTATTCTCGAAGATTCCTTACTTGAGGAATCTTTATACCACCGCACATTACATCCTATTCAGACCAGAATAAGACTGTAATCAAAACATCAATAGTACATATAAGTGCCTATAAAGGAGAAATAATTGAACTAAACCTTGATCTTTTGATCGAATGCTTCCAACCATTGCTTTGCTACGTCCATAGCGACAATGAATTCGGTTTTGAGTGTATGCTTTATTTCGTCTTTGTGCCAGTTTTTATTTATGAAGTTAGTGTCAAAATCTCCGGATACAAATTCATGATGGTGCATAACGAAAGACCCAAAATCTAACGTGGAAGAGATGCCTTTGATGGTATAGTTTTGAATCGCAAATTTCATCTTTTCTATGGCTTCTATCCGCGTTGCACCATGTGTAACTAATTTTGCAAGCATTGGATCATAGTAAATAGGAATTTTATCACCTTGTAGATAACCGTTATCCACTCGAATGCCTTCACCCTCAGGCAAGATATATTCTTCCAAAACATTAATACTCGGCGCAAAATTGTCCATCGGGTCTTCAGCATAAATACGCAACTCCATAGCATGGCCATTGATCTTTAGGTCATCTTGACTGATTGTTAATGGATATCCTTCTGCAATTCTGATTTGCTGCTCCACGAGGTCGACACCCGTGATCATCTCTGTGATCGGATGTTCCACCTGCAGGCGGGTATTCATTTCTAAGAAATAAAAGTTGAGCTTATTGTCTATTAAAAATTCTACTGTTCCTGCGCCTTCGTATTGACATGCTTGTGCGACCTTTACTGCGGCTTCACCCATTGACTTTCTTACATCGG
>JANMMV010000447.1:0-2356 GCA_031373565.1 Saprospiraceae bacterium | reverse complement strand
ATTTATTACCAGTGAAAAGGGACCTGAACCGGCTGATGCGGTAAAAGTGATGCTTACTATATCAGTGCTTGCACAAATGGCTTCCCCAGTAATAGTACCATTTGGTTTGGGATTGATGACCAATCTGGCAATATCGGACTCATCCACTGCTGTGATCAGAATGGAGCCCGCATTGGTATTTGTGACTGTCGCTAATCGCTTAAAATAATATGTTCCTGTGGCTGTTTGGGTTGGCGAATAATTTTGTGACGTTGCGCCAGAAATAGGGGAGAAAGTGATATTATTTGTTGAAACCTGCCATTGATAGGTCACTGCATAACCACTGGCCGTGTTGATAGGTGCACTAGTTAATACGTTTGTTCCACTGACCTGTGCCGGTGAAATACCTACGCAGATGGATTGATTCAAATTAGCAGTCAATACATTGGTTACTCTCGTCATCGTACCCACGTTTAAAATGTTCTCACCACCTGATTCAAAATAGTGCAATTCTAATATTGAATTACCTGAATGTTGAAATAAAATATTATTATATGTAGTTGTTGACTGGTGAATCCATCGGTCAAAAACGAGCATGTTTGCAACATAGAATCTGATACCGTCATCTACGGTGATAAAGGAAAGTACATACGCACCTTTAGGCTTGACGGATTGGTTGCGGAATTTGGATGCAAAGAACTCCGTATAAGTATTGATGACATTAGCCCCGTTGGATAAGGTTGGCAAACAGTTTGTAATTCCACCAAAGTTTTCTGAGAATATTTCTGTCTTGTTGATATGACCGATATAACTGGTAAAAGCATTGACATTGCTCGGTGGCGTCCCGGTAGAATTATCAAGCCTTTTATACATATGGCCTACCCAACTATTGTCGCCACTGGATAATTGACTATCCTGTATATTTGATCCTGTATTATTGGCTATAAATGATAAGGTAGCTCCAGCACCTGAAGGATGACAATTATAAACCCTGATTAATCCTGAAAATGCGGGAGTATAGGTAATAGATGAACCATTTGTATAATCTGTTTGTGCATTATTAGAATCATTGATAAGGGTAATTTGTGTTTTGGAAGTAGTAAAAGTATAATTAACGCCATTTATTACATTAACTTTTATGTATCGGTCCCTTGGAACTGAAGCCACTGACCCCGTAAGACCGGAGCAAGGTATCTGTGTTGTACTGAATTGTGTACTGCCGCTGCATTGTGCATTTACTTCATTTTCGGCTGATAGTGAACAAATTAATACCATAAGAATCATTAACGTGTTTACGTGCTTAGTCAGTGGATGTAAGAAATAACTGTTTACTTTTTTCAGGAAAATGACGCTCTTTAACTTCATATATGTATGCTGTTATTATCGCACATTACGATTATATTAATATTAGGACGTGCAGCTAGCAGGCCTTAAAGATTGTGCTTCAATGGTGCAGAGATAACTCGGACTCAATTCATCTCAAATGATGACTGATTCCTCATGATACTTGTGAAAAATGGCTAAATCAAATCAAACTTCTGTTCCATGAATTTTGGGCCCATTAAGTTCGGAACAATAAAGTGTGTTGACTTTGAGTCAGATTATTAGACAGATATTTTGGAACATAAATACCTATCTTTAAATGCTTACTGAAATGATACCTATGGCAGTGCTTTTCTTTGATAATTTTCTGTCACGACAATAGTTTTTAATTTAGGTGAAGAATTTAAACTTTTATAACGCTGCAAAGGTATCCGCGTTTGTGGTAAGATATCTTACATAATAAATAAAGGAACTTACATCTTTTCTGCTTTTGCAGCTAAGTACATGACAAAAAAAACAAAAATAAATACCTAAATAATTGATTAATAGACAATTACAACAATTTATGAGATGGCTAAAGGTAAATTCAATCATTTTGCGTCGGAATTGCACATAAACCTACTAACACTAATAAAACCTGGTCCTGATTTTCTTGCATTGTTCATTATATTTATCCTAAAATCAGGAACTGTAAATCTTGCCAAAATCTCTGTTGGAATGGGTGCTAATGCACAGTGTAAATCCAATTATCGGCGGATCCAACGGTTGATAGATGAAGTGAGTTGGTGGTAGAAATCATTGGCACCATTTCATGTCTGGTAATGCACAAAACTCACCCGTAGCTCGCCCGTGCATAACCTGTATAACACGTAGTTGGTTGAAACGTGCTCGACTCAATTAATCTATTTTCTCAGGTACTTCGTGAGACTCCTCAAGTACTTCGTGAGACTCCTCAAGTACTTCGTGAGACTCCTCAGGTACTTCGTGAGACTCCTCAAGTACTTCGTGAGACTCCTTAGGTACTTCGTTAGACTTCTCAAGTACTTCGTTAGAC
>JANMMV010000443.1:0-4799 GCA_031373565.1 Saprospiraceae bacterium | reverse complement strand
GCAATTTAACTTCTCACAACGAAATCTAAAGCATAAACCTGGTTAAAAAGACTTCAAAGAGGACTGTGTAGAATTTTGTGCCTAGCGCAAATACACTAGTGTTCTTAAAGATCTATTATATGTTAAAATAGGTAAATATGTAAGCACCTATAAAATATTTACGTAAATATATAAAATAATTATATATATATCGGAAAGTTATGTATTTTTGTCTCTGAATTAGGTCTCTACACATTTTTATTATACTCATATATTTTTGTTAAAACTCAAAATATGAACACTACAATCCTCAGCTCTTTAAGCAAGAGCTTCTCTCTTTGCATCGTTAATCTATTGATTATCAATGCAATAAATGCTCAACAGTCTGTTTGCCCGATAGGTGTACCAGTCAATACAAACAACGGACAAGAGCAGAAATCCACTTCGTTCGTTAGAGATCTTATGGCGCCTAACCTTGTCAAATGGGACAGCTTGCCAAATATCAAATTTGCTGATAACAAAAATGCACGTGTCGTTTTACCGGCAAATAAGCGATCGCGCGTTTTTATGGGAAATGATATGAAGTTTCAAATTCCAACAGGCGCAACGATAACTGGTATCATGGTAACGGTGGAAGGGCAATCATCTAATTACCAGCATATTGATGAACTTCAAGTTTCATTGATAGGTCCAGATGGAGAAACAATAGGTGATAACAAAGCGAATACTGCGACGCCGCAACGTGCTTGGCAAGCCGATAGCACCGGCAGTGATCGTATGTGGATGTATGGTTCTAATACAGATACATGGGGTGTTAATTGGACCAGTGGTATGATTAATGACGCAGATTTTGGTTTCCAATTTCATCTTAGAAATAAACAAACAATACCACTCAACATTTCTATCGATCAGATTTCGATTACGGTTTTATATACAGAGTTATATACGGTGTGTGATGACAAATGTCTGACGTTTTATGTGGATAAAGAAGAGCAAATGGGTTCGTATTTGTGGCATGTACCAGTAGGTTTTAGAATGGTTTCAAACTTTCTATATGATCAAACGATAGACTTAAAATTTACAACCGCAAAGCCAGGTATTCATGAGATATGCGTTGATGTTTTTGACAAAAATGGCGTATTTTTTGAAACTTGTTGTCGCTCATTTTTGTACCAAGATTGTACATCATCAGCGATAGATGGCTTGACTTGGCTAGACTATAATAACAATGGACTTCGTGACCTGAATGAAGGCATCCTTCCTAACGTAAGACTAGTCCTGTTTAATGAATCTAATCAACCTGTCGATACGATCTTTTCAGATGCTTTTGGTAAATACAAATTTACAGATTTGCCCGAAGGCAAGTTCTACATCCAAGCACCAGATATTGCTAATCACAAGATCATCATTTCTAATGGACTTGACGCAGATAGAGACAGTGACATAACGAATGCAAATGGTCCGCGGACTACGAGTTTGATCATGACACAAATAGCTAAAACTATTTTTAACACAGATATAGGATATACTCCTATTGTTAGTTTAGGTGATTTTGCATGGGTTGATGCCAATTATAATGGACTTCAGGATGCATCTGAACTAGGAATACCTGACGTGAAAGTGATCCTACTCAATGCGAATGGCGTGCCTATTGATTCAACAAGTACAGACGCACAAGGGAAATATTTGTTTAGTAATCTTCCTGCCAATAAATATCGCTTGCTTTTTGCGCTCAGTAATAATGCGTTGGAACCCACATTTAAGAATCCTGCTAATACTTCATTAAACAGCGATATAGATGCGACGGGTAAGACACCGTTATTGAATTGCTTTGTTGCTGGACTTAAATCAGATATCGATGCTGGTTACTATACACCGGCCGTGGTCAATGGTCTCGCGTGGGAGGACAAAAACGGAGATGGAATGAGAACTGACAATGAAGCCCTACTACGCGATGTTGAAATACAATTGACGGGCACAAGCGGAAACGGTCAATCGATCATTAAAACTACCAAGACCAATACCGAAGGAGCTTACAGCATCGATAAGATACCTCCGGGTGAGTATAATATGGAGTGGACATTGCCTTCGGTTCTTTATCACTGGACATTTCAAAACATCGGCGCAAATACAAGCATAGATAGTGATGTTGATGAAGATGGAGCCGTAGATAATTTTACCTTGGTCAGCGGAGATACGCTATCTGATATAGATGGCGGTATGTATAGATATGGTGCTGTTGGGGATTATACATGGGTTGATGACAATGGTGATGGTATTCAAGATAGTGATGAAGTAGGACTAGAAAATGTCACCATCCAATTGATCAAGCAAGGCGTTACAATTGCATCAACGATTTCAGATGAAGACGGCTTCTATATGTTCGATAGTTTAGTCCCTGGCACATATGATTTGCGTTTTGAACCACCATCTGGATATCTGCTATCTGTAGCGGGTATAGGCAATCAAGATACAGATAGTGATGCTAATGCTAATGGTTTAGTAGCTGATATCATCGTCATGAGTGGTATGGAGATCAAGGATATAGATGTAGGTTATTATTTGCCATCTTCAATAGGTAACTTCGTATGGGAGGATAATAATGCAAATGGAATCCAAGATACTGGAGAAGTGGGTGTTCCTAATTTCAGTGTAAGCTTAAGCGGACTTTCCAATACGGGCCTACCAGTGTCATTTACATCATTGACAGATGCCACCGGCCAATACAGGTTTGAGAACCTTGTCCCGGGCAATTACATCATCAATTTTGGCGTCGCTGCACCATACGTGATAACTGCTGCGCAACAAGGTACTAATCCTGAACTTGATAGTGATCCTAATGTTTTAGGCAATGTCACTGGGCTCTCTATAACGAGTGGTACAGATATAAATGACATTGATGCTGGTATTTATAGATATGCTTCCTTAGGCGATCTAGTATGGGAAGACATGAATGCCAATGGCATTTTTGATAGTAGTGAGCCCGGCATTGAAAATGTATCCCTTACGCTTACGGGTATTGACGGTATTGGTTCTAATGTCAGTCGGTCGACGATGACCGATGCGCAAGGACAATATAGTTTTGGCAACATAGTGCCAGGTATTTATACAGTTGCGATTACAAATCCAAATGGTTACTTGTCAACGCTTGCTGACTTGGGTCAAAATGATGACATCGATAGTGATTTTATAGCTGGATCAGCACCAAGTACAACCTTGGTTAGTGGTCAGGATATTGCAAATATTGATGCAGGCTTTTATAGATTAAGTGCAATAGGAGATTTTGTATGGCTAGATGCCAATGGTAATGGTGTTCAAGATTTAGCTGAAGCTGGTGTTGCAAATGTATCGATTGCCCTTTCGGGAATAGATGGTTTTGGTCAAACGGTCAGTCTATCAAACAGTACTGGAAGTAATGGCGAATATGCATTTGACAACTTAGTACCGGGAACATATGACCTTATATTTAGCCTACCAGATGGCAAGAAATTTACGGTACCCAATGTAGGCGATGATGCTACAGACAGTGACGTAATAAATAATGCCATAAATGGAATCGTGTTGGTTTCGAATCAAACAAACAATACGCTCGATGCTGGATTGTTACAGGCTATTGTGTTAGGAGATTTCGTTTGGGATGACCTTAATGTCAATGGTAATCAAGATTTAGCTGAACCAGGGTTGGCAAATGTTACGCTTTCTTTGACTGGAACTGATGTGACTGGAGATGCCGTTTCCCTAACTACAACAACAGATGCCAATGGAAATTACGGTTTTGCCCCTATATATCCTGGACAATATGAATTGATTGTTTCTGTACCGACTAGTTATAGCCCGACTAAATTATTGCTAGGTTCATCGACAACTTCAGATAATGATTTAGATCAAAATGCATCCCCAATTGCTATCATAGTCAATACAGCTAGCGATGATTTATCTATCGACGCAGGACTAGTCAAAGACGGGTCAATAGGTGACCTTGTTTGGGAAGATCTCAACTGTAATGGAATAAGAGAAAACAATGAAAATGGATTAGAGGGCGTCACAGTGAAGTTGACTGGGTTTGATTTGTATAATGCACCCCTATCTTTATTTGTAACAACAGATGATCAAGGATTGTACATTTTCAACGATATAAAACCAGGTACGTATTCAGTCTCTGTAGAAATACCTAGTGAATACTTTTCAGCACAAACGAATGCGTATGCGGTTAATCTACTAAGTGGTCAAATCGTTGATACGATAGATATTCCACTTTTCCGTAAGGGAAGTATCGGTGATTTTGTTTGGGATGATCTCAATGAAGATGGAGTACAGCAAGAAAACGAACCCGGCATCAGTAATGTAGAAGTCAATCTATCTTCGCTCAATCTTGTCATTCCAGTCATAAGCCAAACAACCACTGACGCCAATGGCCAATATATTTTTGATCAATTAAAGCCAGGGCCCTATAAACTTACTTTCAAAACGCCAAATCTTTTCTTACCTACTACGTCACTCGTTGGCCCAAATAGAGCGACAGACAATGATATCAACACAATGGGTATGGTATCTGATGTTATTATTATAAGCGGAGAAAAGAAAACGGATATTGATGCAGGCTATTATTCGATTGCCAAAGGGATCATCAATGGCGAAGTGTGGGAAGACACCAATGCAGATGGTCAGCTGCTAGCAGAGCAAGGCATCACCAATATTCCTGTTCAATTGTTCAATATTGACGGGCTCGGGATGAGTAATTTGATCTCTTCAACTTCTACAGATCAGGCTGGCACCTATAGCTTCTCAGGTTTGGTAGCAGGAAATTATAAAGTAGTATT
>JANMMV010000419.1:0-1960 GCA_031373565.1 Saprospiraceae bacterium | reverse complement strand
CAATAATGACTACCGCCAATTTGAGCGTGGGTGCGTAAAGCAACAATGCCGGCGCTATAAGTGCGGTAACCGGCTTCATCAAACCTGTATTCTTCGAAACGCCAGAACAGCAACTTCTTTTTAGCATCATGGCAAGCTATAATCCCTTAGCTTTATTCTGTACAATAAACTCATGTCCCGAATGATGAGTGGCACACCTCCCTGGAATTTCGATTGATGTAATAGCGTATAGCACCCTGGAATCGATTATCCCTATTTACGTTTAAAGCAATCTAACTTTATTTTTGCATGGTCTTGGCTATCCAGTTAAAGCTTTTTGCCGCAAAGGTAATCCCATCCTATAGTGGACCCCGGATTTTGGACAGTACCTTTAGTTAATTTTTAGCCCATCTCTTTTCCATAAACAAGGAGAAAAAATGGCAAATAAACGACGTACCCTTCAACCCGAATTCAAGGCTAAAGCTGCTTTGGCGGCGATCCGAGGTGATAAAACTGTTAACGAAATTGCTAAGGATTTCGCAATCCACCCAGTCCAGATTAATCAATGGAAAACTCATGTACTTTCCAATGCTGCGAGCCTCTTTGCCAAAGGAGGGCCAAACCCAGATCAAGAGGAACAGAAAAAGAAAGAAGAACAATACCTTTTGGAAATAGGAAGCCTACACACTCAACTTGAGTGGTTAAAAAAAAAGGTGCAGCAATATGGACTTTAATAAGGCCAACCTCATTGATCCGCTTCACCCTTCGCTTTCAATTGCAGCCCAGTGCGCTCTAATTCAGCTATCGAGGTCGTCGTATTATGCACACCTCAATTGTCTCAAGGAAAAAGAAGACGCCTTAATCGCCAATGATCCCGATGAAAAATACATGGGTATGATTGATAGGATTTATACTGAGTTGCCTTTTTATGGTAGCCGTAAAATTCTTAGAGAAATGAAAATTCGTCATGGTATTGTGATAAATCGAAAACACGTGCAACGCCTGATGAATAAGCTCAATATCACTTCTATAGCGCCATGGAAAAGGACATCTATTCCGGATTCTAGCCACAAGAAATATCCATACCTTCTTCGTAATGTTAAGATCGAACGAGTGAACCAAGTTTGGTCTACAGATATCACATATATCCAGACGCATAATGGTTATTGTTATTTGGTCGCTGTGATTGATTGGTATAGTCGCAAAGTGCTTTCATGGAGGATGTCTTGCACCTTAGAGACTTCGTTCTGCGTAGACGCCTTAGAGGATGCGCTATCCAATTTTGGCAAGCCTGAAATTTTCAACTCAGATCAAGGATGCCAGTTTACCTCGGATCAATTTACAGGAATACTTTTAGAAAACAATATTAGCATCAGCATGGATGGGAAAGGCCGAGCATTAGACAATATTTTTGTTGAGCGCCTTTGGCGTAGCTTAAAGTACGAAAACATTTACATCAAAGGGTATGAAACCCTTAGAGATGCGAAGGCGGGAGTGAGTGAATATATGGATTTTTATAACATGAGGAGGATTCATCAAAACCTAGACTACAAGATCCCAAACGATGTATATTTTCAATCACAAACGAGGAGAAATGCGGCTTAAAAATTAACTTAAAAAGGACCTTTTACTGTCCAATCGAAGGGGTCCACTTAATTGAGCCGCATCATTAAATTGTGAGACTTGTTATATCTTATTTCTATCTACCATCCCGATTCCGAAACATGATACAACTTCACCTAATGTCAAAAAGCTACCGCTTAATATAATCCTATTTCAGAATTACGCTTAGTAATAATCAGAATTTATACGGTTAAATTTTTCTCGTAAAAATGTTTTTTCAAATAAATCCAATTTTTATTAAAAAAATTCTTGGTTAATATAACTAGACCAAATTTTGAAACTGCTAATCCATTATCGATTTTTTCTCTCAAACTGTCCCCAATTTTGAGGCTTAAGTGGACCCCTTCGATTGGACAGT
>JANMMV010000406.1:0-1787 GCA_031373565.1 Saprospiraceae bacterium | reverse complement strand
TAAACAAATCCCTACCACCGTTTCTCAAGTCGGTTACAAGTTTTACCGCCAATTCCCAAAATGAATATCACCCTTACCTTCTTCTTCATTAAAAATGCTAGCATGATAAAGCACCTTGTTCTACTGTTCTGCCTTTCTTTGTCTAGTTGCTCCTTCGAGGCATCAAAATCTTTATGTAGAAGTGAATTGTATAATGATTTTATTGTCATGACAAATAACAATACTTCGTTTAAGAACTAATTTAACTGCTTGATAATGAGTAAAATAAGTAAAATTTATCTTCGGGAAAAATAGGATAATTCATTGAATGTCAGTATCTTACGTATTATATCAAGATGCGGAAAATATGACAAATCAAGAATTATCCAAGTACAAAACTATAGTATTCAATTCACTTCGAAGCATGAAGTTGACGAAAGGTAGAAGATTATTTATGATTGAGATCATTGGGTACTATTTAAGTATCAAAGGGAAACTTAATTTTTTGCAGTTTGCTAGATTTAGCGATAGTGGTGAACAACGGTTTCGAAATCAATTTGAAAAGCAGTTTGATTTCTTGACCTTTAATAAGCGGTTGATTTTGGCAAACGCGAGTAAACATCTCACGATTGCTTTTGATCCAAGTTACATTACCAAATCCGGGAAGTTCACTCCAGGAGTAGGCAAGTTTTGGTCAGGATGTGCTGGCAAGCCAAAATGGGGGTTGGAAATCGGAGGAATTGCCGTAATTGATATTGATAATCACACCGCTTTTCATTTAGAAGCAATTCAGACTTGCAACATTGATCAGGCCGATACCTTGTTAACATTTTATGCAAAAACGCTTCTGAGTCGTAAAATAGAACTACAAAAGATATCAAAACATGTGATTGTTGACGCCTATTTTTCCAAAGCTCCATTTGTTTCCGTACTGTGTGATGATGGATTTGAATTGATTTCACGCTTTAGAGATGATGCCAATTTACGCTATTTGCACAGGGGTGAACAAACGCGAAAAAAGGGCCGACCAAAGTCATACAAAGGCAAAGTAGATTTTAAAAATATCGACAAAGCCGAATTTGAAATAATCTCTGCCGACGAGGAAAACGAAGTGTATTCAGGGATAGTCAATTCAAAAGCGCTAAAGAAGAATATTCATTTAGTTATCTGCCGCAATAAAAAGAAAGGCAAATGGGCTCACAAACTATTTTTTTCAACAGACCTGACTCTAGACGCAAATACAATCTTGGAATACTACAAATCGAGATTTCAAATTGAGTTTTTATACCGTGATGCAAAACAACACACAGGACTTAATCATTGTCAGGCCAGAAGTGAAAAAAAGCTGGAATTCCACTTCAATGCATCTCTGACCACCATCAATGTAGCAAAAATTGAACACTGGCTGACAACATCCAAAGAACATAGAAGCTCATTCTCTATGGCAGATGTTAAAACAATGTATCACAATGAGTTATTACTTAAAAGATTTATTAACGTGTTTGGCATTGACCCACACCAAGAGAAAAATAAACGAATACTCTGCCAACTAATCAATTACGGGAAAATCGCAGCTTGATTTTTAAACGAACTATTGACAAAATCAAGGTGCACCAATTCATGCATAATCAAATGTTCCACAGCAGGATAACTCGGCTTATACCGTACAATGTGCACTTCTCTGTCGTAATTTTCCGCAAATTCAAACTTGGCGGCTGTTGGAATTTCTTCGTCTTGAACAATATCAATTCGCCTGTCCCCATCAAATTCTAGCTTGTGCCGATATCCTCGAAAGATCTTTTTGCCGT
>JANMMV010000370.1:0-12505 GCA_031373565.1 Saprospiraceae bacterium | reverse complement strand
GTTAGTGAAAGGTTGATGATTTAATAGTACTAGCATAAAAACCACATCATAATTGAATTTATTCAAGAATAATCTAATTCTGACAATTACCGGACAGATGATGCTGGTCTTTTCCCAAAAATCAGGCCTAGAAAAACGGGTTCGTCCTTTTCTCTACACCGATTGTCGTCGACGGTCCATGTCCAGGATAAACTATTACATCATCTGGGAGGACAAACAATTTGTTTTGAATAGATCTGAGGAGGGTCTCATGATTGCCGCCTGGTAGATCTGACCGACCTATACTTCCCTGAAAAAGGACGTCTCCAGCGATGATGTTTTTACTAGCTGGGTGATACAAACAAATACTAGCTGGAGAATGTCCAGGTGTCAATATAATATCTAATAGCGTATTGCCAAAAGAAATAGAATCGCCTTCTTCGACAAAAATCTCGATCTCTGGAGAAGGATCATAGTAAATCTGGTACATCGATGAGACTTGTTGCCCCGCCGCAAGAACAACTTGCTCTCCACGATGTGCTATCAACGTCAAGCCATATTGGGTCGCGCAATATTTATTACCTAAGATATGGTCGATATGGCAATGCGTATTGACAAGATGGATCGGAACAAGTTCATGATCGGTTATAAATTGAGAAAGCGTTTCCTGTTCTTGGAGATTACAACAACCTGGATCTACAATGATGCACTCGTGGGTTTCATCGTATAGTATGTATGTATTTTCGCTAAAATCATTGAAAGTAAAAGATTGAATTTGCATAGTGTATTTTAAAAATTACGTATTTCATTATCCAATAGATCTCCAGAAACGGTTTCATACAATCCAAGAAGATTTATTCGCTAAAACATTGATGGCAGTTTGCGAATTATCTAGCTAAGTCACTTTGTTTATAAAAACGGCACTTCAGTGATCTTGCCTTCTAGCAGCTTACTTCCTATCTTGACATGAATCGTATTTCCAACTGTAGCTAACGATGCCGGCACATATCCCATACCGATAGGAATATCAAGTGATGGAGATTGTGTCCCTGATGTGACTTCGCCTATTTCGATACCGGAAGGATCACAAATCGCGTATCCATGACGCGGTACGCGGCGCTCGACCATCGTAAATCCTACTAATTTTCTTGATATGCCAGCTTCTTTTTGTTTTAACATCCAGTCTTGACCATTGAAAGCAACAGGTTTTTTTAGTTTGGTAATCCATCCAAGTCCAGCTTCGAGCGGCGATGTAGTATCATTGATATCATTGCCATAAAGGCAGAATCCTTTTTCCAATCTCAATGTATCTCTTGCGCCAAGTCCACAGGGTTTGATATCAAATTCGCTACCAGCTTCCATTACCGCTTGCCATATATCTACTAGATGCGCATTGTCACTATACAATTCAAAACCGCCACTACCTGTATATCCAGTAGCAGATATTATTACATTGTCAACACCAGCGATAGAACCCTTGGTAAAATGATAATAAGATATGGCTGATAAATCAACGTCTGTCAATTTTTGCAAAGTTGCGATTGCTTTTGGCCCTTGAACAGCCACAAGTCCCGTCTGCTCTGATATATTGATCATGCGGGCGTCAAACGTATTGTGCTTTGAGATCCAATCCCAGTCCTTTTGCATATTGGAAGCATTGACGACGAGCATAAATGCCTGCTCACCTTCACTACACATATCTTCCGTCAGTCGATAAACGAGTAGGTCATCGACGATGCCTCCATCATGATTGGGTAAGCACGAATATTGAATGTCTCCGATCTTGAGTTTGGATGCATCATTACTTGTTACAAGTTGCACGAGATCAAGCGCCTGCTTACCGCGAATGATAAACTCTCCCATGTGTGTGACATCAAACATGCCCACGCGATTTCGAACAGCTTCATGTTCGTCGGAGATAGTCGTATAAGATATGGGCATGTTATAGCCAGCAAAAGCGGCCATTTTAGCGCCAAGTGCTTCATGAATATGTGTAAGTGGTGTAGATAACATAATACTAAGATGTTTCAATTTTTAAATCAGTGCCCAAAGATAGTGCTTTGATAAATAAAAGTTTGACAAATAAGTTGAAAGTGTTTGTAAACCGTGTTTCTGAAAAGTGCATTACCGTTTTACAATCATACTTCCTTAATGTGAGAGAACGAACCTTTAAAAAAAATGGTAGACACTTTATTTACTGACCAGCACATTATATATTATGGACATGTTTTTGAAATTAGGCTATAAACTTTTACTTTTGTGTCATTCAAGCAACATGATAGCTTGTTTCACTATTATCTATCAAATAAAACCATACAAATAATGAGTAAAGTAACCGTCATCGGTGCCGGCAATGTAGGAGCTACATGCGCAAATGTATTAGCTCACAAAGACATCGTCAAAGAAATCGTTCTTGTTGATATCGTAGGAGACCTAGCCAGAGGTAAAGCGCTAGATACTTGGCAGCAGGCACCTATTGATAACTATAGCACCTCTCTTATCGGTACAAGTGACTACAAAGACACCGCTAATTCTGATATCGTCGTTATCACTGCGGGTATACCTCGTAAACCAGGTATGAGCCGTGATGATTTGATTTCTACCAATGCAAATATTGTATCTTCAGTCGTAAAATCGGTCCTAGAGTATTCAAAAAACCCAATTATCATTGTTGTATCTAATCCCTTAGATGTGATGACATATGCGGCATACAAAACAGCGGGTCTAGACTCAAGCCGTGTATTTGGTATGGCTGGAATCTTAGATACTGCAAGATACAGAGCATTTTTGGCGACTGAACTTCAGGTATCTCCTAAAGATATTCAAGCGATCCTAATGGGTGGTCATGGCGATACGATGGTGCCACTTCCGAGATATACGACAGTAGGCGGTATTCCAGTTACTGAGCTCATAGATGAAGACAAATTGAATGAGATTGTTGAGCGCACAAAAGGTGGCGGTGGTGAGCTTGTTAAATTAATGGGTACATCAGCTTGGTATGCGCCGGGCGCTGCTGCAGCACAAATGGTAGAAGCTATCGTAAAAGATGAAAATCGTATTTTTCCAGTATGTGCACTCATGACAGGCCAATATGGTATTAATGATCTATTTGTCGGAGTTCCCACAAAACTTGGTAAAAACGGTATAGAGCAAGTTATCGAACTCAAATTGAACCAAGACGAGATGAAACTGTTACATGAATCCGCAGCTGCTGTAAGAGAAATGGTAGATGTTTTCAACAAAATGTAAATTTCTCTCTAGTCAGACGAAATTAAATGAATATCACACAAGAACACCTAAGTAATATAAAAACGAATACTGGTAAGAACCTTCTCGAATTATCGAGTGGATCGCCCGTATTATTGGTTTTTCTAAGACATTTTGGTTGTATTTTTTGTAAGGAGTCGTTATATGACCTTGCTAAAAACCAATCGGAATTGAAAGCGGTAGGTATCAAGATGGTTTTTGTACACATGTCTGATCGATTAGATGCTGAAATATTTTTTAAAACATATAAGATTATTGACCCAATACATATATCAGATCCTTTGTGCAAAATATATGGATCATTTGGACTTGTAAAAGGATCATTCAATCAGCTCTTTGGACTCAAAACTTGGATCCGAGGTGCTGAAATAATAGCTACAAAACAACAAATGCCAGGTTTATTGAGGATCGGTGATGGTTTTCAAATGCCTGGTATTTTTTTGTTGCGTGATGGTAATATTGTATCCAGTTTTATACACAACTCTGTGGCTGACAAGCCAAACTACGAAGACTTCGTCAATATCTGCAGAGTACGCTAGGCGTATGCGCAATTAATCAAAAAGATCAAGGTTAAATAGTTTCAAGAGCAGCATCTTTATGATTTTAACTTTCTCTTTAGATTATTTAATAGATAAGTATCAATACTTTTATTCTTTTTTGCGTTTAGTATCTGATTATCAATTGATTTTGAGACATGAATAAGCAGATTGCATTCTTAATTTTTCTGTTTGCCAGTACTTTTGCTAAAGCACAGTTGAGCTTTCCTGCGCAGGAAATGGAGCTTGCTTTTCATTGCGATGTTATGGCAAACGCAGACGAAGCACGCCACCGATCACAAGGTCACGATGCATTTTACCAGGGCATCAAAAAGGCGCTAAACGTTCCAAACTCGTTCACATATCCGTTTGATTCACTTAAGTGGATCTCAAAGGTATATCCAGATGATCGTTCTTTTCGTATCATAAGTTGGGAAGTAAAGGGTGATCCACGTGATACGAAGTACTACGGATTTTTGCAAAAAGCAGATGGTACGGTTTTCGAATTGACTGATCAGTTCAAACAAGCAGAAGGCTTAGAAGAAGAAGTCAATCACGAATCATGGTATGGTGCAATGTATTACCACGTTATGGAGGTAAATCCTGAGAAAGGAGAGAAATGTTACCTACTTTTTGGTCAACGTAAATGGAGCGCACTTGAGCATAAAAAAATGATCGATGTATTATTCTTTTCTACATCTGGACAGCCCTACTTTGGCAAGAAATTATTTAAAGTGCCCGGCAAAAATGAGATTGATAAATATTATAATAGGTTAGTATTTACGTATGCTTCTGATGCACGTATGACACTGAATTACAATCCTGGACTCGAGATGATCATGCACGACCACCTTGTGCCGAAGCTCAGTCGCATCGGAGAACAAGCCCAAACCATGGTACCCGATGGAAGTTATATGGCTTGGCAGTGGGACAAAAAGAACCACTGGGTACTAATCGAACAATTAGCCAATCAAGTAATGGATACTGCGCCGCGTCCGACACCTATCCTTGATCAAAGAAAAGATAAAGGAATATTCGGGAATCCCAAGAAGAATTAATCGTCCTCTTATCTCACTAAAGTAAAGTCACCTTTGACAGTCCTAGTACAATACTTACCTATGACATAAGTCATGGAGAAATAGTAGACTTCTGCTGCGGCTGGCTCACCGTTGACTTTTCCATCCCATTCTTTGGTATCTCTATATACTTCTTTGCCCCACCGATTGAATACGCGCAAATCTTGAATATCTAACTCACCTTTGATCGGTAGTAGCGAAACGGGTCTAAAAAGATCATTTGAACCATCATCATTAGGAGAAAAAACATTTGGTATCTGTATGTCAGTCTTCTCTACGGTAAAGATCTGATTTCGCTGGGTGCACAATCCATTATTATAAATCGTCCCAACAAGATCACCGTAAAACTCCTTCAAAATTTGTGGGTTAGGGCAATCTTTACAAGATAGGTAACCGTTCGGTACATTTACTCCATCCAAGGTCCAGACAATACTGTCATTAGCCGATAGGCCAAAATCGATTGGTATTGATTTGGCTGGGTCACATGAACTAATGATAAAATTATTGTCGCTTGTGTTATATTCTACGTGATTAATATTGATGAATTTATCTGTTGAACAATCGAAATTATCCGTAATACTCAAATTTATGACCTTATCAGCATTTGTATCTACAATTAGTTTTCCATCCTTAATGGTAGCTACTCCTGGTGGACTAATATCATATATATAGGCAGGATTGAGAGGAAGTTCTAGCGGTTTGCCACCGCAGATAGAAAAATTAGAAGCGACATTGATCGTGGGTTCTTCAACAAATCCGATAACTCCTGCAAAAGTATCCTTGCATCCGACAGCGTTTGAGATAGCAAGCTTGATGGTATAAAATCCTGATTTATCAAAGAAAACATCAGGAGATTCGGTGGTAGAAATTACCTTTCCATCATACAGCCATGTAAATTGATCTGCACCTTTTGATATATTGAGAAGTCGCATGGTATCATTGCCGCATATGGTATCGGTGACAAATTTTGCTTCATTAGTAGTAATTTCCACAGGTGCAGTCAGCACGGTCTCGCAGCCAGTCTCCTTGGATGATAGGACGATGGACGCAAATGTTTTTCCTGATGCTGGCAAAAAATTGTACGTATAAGCCGCTGGATTGATATTAGTACTTGTCTCACCTTGTCCAAAATCCCAAAAGAAAGAAGAGACATCCACCGCATTGATCAGCTTGAAGTTGATTTTGTCGCCTTGACATATTTTGTCTTTGTCCGCAGTGAGTTGCCCTTCGGGACCTACAAGCCGGAATTTTATGGTATCAGAATCAGTACAGCCAAAAACAGATCTAATGTTAAGAGTGACGGTTTGCGGCCCCTTTTTGAAGGTCTCTACTGGATTGACTTTGGTAGAAAAACGACCATTACCAAAATTCCATGTGTAACCAACTTGGTCAAACGGGTCGATCGTAGATCCACTGCCAATCATCTGAAGTGTCTTCGGAAAACAATACTGCGTGTCTTGAACGCCACTTATTTTTGCCTTTGGCGTGAATAAAACCCTAAAGTTGAAATCGTAACTATTATTACATCCAGTACTTTTTTCTACAATATTTAGCTTGCCTAGATGCGGTCCTGGAGTGAGATTGCTTAAACCAAAACTATTAGCAGTTGATACTTTGTTTCCGTCTATTTTCCACTCATAATCAAGACTAGAACCGTGCAAGGTGTAGTCTGTAGCAGTTAAGTAAACAGGATTTTTTTCACAAACTAGTGGATTAAATTCTATCTCTGATTCTGGCTTATAAAATGCAAATTTCTTGAAAACATCTGTTGTACAGCCCAAGGAGTCTTTGATACCAAGACTGATTTTGATAGAATCATTTTTCAGTAGCGTTGAATCAATTCCTGTAAGATTGAAAGTATGGGAGATACTAGGCTGGTTGATGTTTGGTTGGATATTCCAGATATAATCAACAATTCTGAAATCTGATGTTGACGTACTTTTGAAATTAATATTAACAGGCTTACAAAAAGCATCCCTATCTGCTGTAAAATCGGCTTTGACACCATGAGAAAACACTTCAGTGTACGCCGTATCTCGACACCCATTGACATCGCGGACCTCTAGGCGAATCTTATGTTTACCGACAGGCAGTGCAGTATAGATTGAATCTTTATCAGTGACAACGGTAGGTTTGGTTATATTCTTATCAAAAGTCCATACATAACCCATCCCACAACTTACTAACTCGTCTTTTGAAGCTCTAGAAAACAGCAAATTGGGCTGATCAGCACACCAGTCATATACATTAGAGATACCTGCTTCGACATTCCGCAATCGTATCATCGCGCTTGCTGTATCTGGATCACACCTTGTATCTGTGTTTTGTGCAATAAGCATTATAGGATAATCACCTCTGCCTGTAAATCGATAGCTAAAACTATCTTGATCGAAATTTTTGCCATCAATAATCCACCTTAGGCTATTAGCATTGATACTTTTGCTATAAAATTTGACATTGTACTTATCGACACAATCCGTTTTATAATCAATAATAGCTTTGGCTCCCATGACGGTCAACGTTGGACCTTCAAAATCATAAAATACGCCACCATTATCAAATGTCATAGAAATAGGATGATCGCCTGGGTCTTCTCGAAAAGTGTGATAAGCATAACTGTTGCTTTCACAATGAGAAAGTAGGTCAAAACCTATGTGAAACGCATCGACATTGACCGGAAATTTACTTATCTGAAAAATGACCGGCTCGTTAATACAAAAATTTACTTCAACGCCCCTGTTACACATACAAACAGGGTTTTGATTATTGAAATTGAGTGGCAAATGAGTCTCTATCCAAGCACCATAATAGTCATCTCTGCAGCCCGCTGAGTTGACTATGCTAAGATTGACATAATACCGGCCTTCAACTTCATACATGTGCGCCGCTTCGTGGATATTGGTACTATCATATACATCAAATGTACCATCACCCCATGTAAATATCCATTGTACGATAGGGTAGATAGACTTAGAGCTATCCGAAACCATTAATACAAATGGTACTTCACCTTCAAAGGCATTGACGGTAAACTGCGCATTTGGTTTTTTGATAAAATAAAACTTTTGTTTTCCTGCGTAACATCCCGCATTCGTTTGAACAGTGAGAACTACACGTCCAGTATCAGGCAAATGATAATAAAAAGAGTCTCTTTCTACATCGACCGTATTAATCATATACATCAGTCCTCCTTCTTCAGTATTCCAAAAATATTTAGCAAAAGTAGTATCACTAGCAATACACGTGATTTTTTGTGGCAAATCACACGCTATGCTCGGTATGATTTCAAAATTCGACTCTGGATATTCGACAAGTACCTTGTAAGTGGTGTCTCGAGAGCAACCATCCCCTTTTTCTTGTCTCAACGTAAAACTTTGCCAACCGACAGTCGAAAAAGTGATCGGAGGCGGCTTTCGCAAATCCGAGTACCTGGGAGTAGCAGTTGGACCAAAATCCCATTTATACTTAGCGTCACTACCATTATTTGTGATGACGAACGTATCATCTTTGCATATGATCGGCTTATAGTCAAGATTGAAATTAACATCAAAAAATAAGTTAGCTACCTTGGTGATTTTCGATTTACAGCCGATATTATTGTCCGCTTCTAGTGTAATATTGTAATTGCCAACACTGTCATACTGGATAGGTGGTGGATTACTTAGATTATATGTTTGACCATTTCCAAAATCCCACCGATATGTCCACGTATTGCTCACCGTGCCTGTATAAGTGAGATAAACTTTGGTCGGAAATACACAATTAGGCGAGATTGAGTCTATTCTAAAACCGACATTTTGTTTCTGGTTTATAGTGATAAAATCTTCAAATGTTTTTGTGATATTGCAGCGCTCTATGTTGGTTTTGAGACTCAATGTGACATCGTATTTACCTATATCTTGGTAGGTATGCGAAGGGTTTTTTTGTCCTGAAGCATCATTGTCACCAAAATCCCAAAGATAACTCTCGACGTTAATTCCATTTGGAATGGTAGATTTATCCTTGAATGCAAGCGTCAACGGCGCACATCCTTGGTTGGTATCTACTTCTATCCGCGGGATGATCTCATTGAGTACCCTAACTCTGGACTGAACAATTGTAGTATTATTGCTTTTGAGCGTGATATTAAATGTCCCTATCGTTGTGTATACATGATTTGGATTAAGTTTGTCAGAAGTAGCTCCATCACCAAAGTCCCAAATAGGATTTGCTAAACCTTGATTGGGACTCGTAAATTTGACAAGAAGCGGAATGCAACCTAAAGAGTCACTTGCGATCTGACTATATCCAGACTGCGAAAAAAAAAGTCCGAAGATAATAATTATGAATTTGAGTTGATTTTTCATCGTTACCATAGTTTGATTGGTGAGCTAAGATAGTTTTGGGCCATACGTTCGTATTGCTCCGCCGTAAAAAAACAATGGGCACAATAATGGTGCGACATGTAGTTTCCTATTTCTGTCTTATAAAAATCATCATTCGAATCGCGAAGCAAATAATAAAAATTACATTGTTCATTTTCTGGATTTCCTGGGTCGGCCGGCGTATCGCAGATAAAATCTCCAGCAGTTTTACAATTGGACTGATCAACTAGTTCTAACCCAAATTCTTGTTCAAATGTATGATAAAGACCAAAAGTATGACCAAGCTCATGAATAAGTCCTTGACCAGTTTTGGGTATGATGATCATCGCGTATTCTTCAGTTTGGATGCCATTACGATGTGAAAACGACCTCATCATGAGGCTATCAACTAAGTATAGATTGATACGGCGATGCTTTTGAAATCGCGTACGCAGAAGTTCTGGCTCTACTCTATCATTGATTGTAGCAAATGAGTAGTCAATGACCGTATCTATTTTGCAATAGTCAAATGATATACAAATAGGTGCAAAAGCAACATTTGCCTTTTCAATCAAGGCCTTAATTTTGTCAGTGGTGATATTGGTTTCGCGCAATGAGTCGAGCGCCACATGCACATACATGTGAAATTTACGTTCTATACAGGGTAGATTTCGATTGGTATAATGTGTAGGATCTTGACTTGCCAGCTTCATTGATGTCAAAGACAAGATGATCAGAATGGCTGTATATTTTTTCATAGGGTTAGTTTTTACTTAGATTTTGGTAGGTTCTGCTTATGATCGTTTTCATATTTATGATGGTTTCAATTCTAGATTCTAGGGCAAAAGTATTCAGGTTTGATCACTGGCTTTACATATTTGTTGATGATGTGATATCCGCCTAGTTCCATAGCACCAAAATTGTTCAGTACTTGACCTACGCTACCAGTCAATATGTCGAAGTTAAAGGCGATATAGGTTTTGTGATTTTTATAGCCAACGGTGAGTCCTACCGACTCCCCTAGTCGGTGATAAACACCTGTTACTACCGACCACGTAGCATCCTTGGTCAATTTCCAAGAGCTGTGCACTTGCAAATTGATATTTGATTGTCCTTCAGAAAACGACAAATAAGCACTAGGTTCTAAGAGTACAAGTTTGCTGACTTGCCTAAGCCAAGCGGCTTGTACATTGATACGTCGACCCATGCCTACGTCTTTGTTTGTAATGATGCTAAAAGTGGGTGCATTGAGATGCATCAAAGCAGCACCAAGGCTCAAGCTATTTTTCTTATCTATAGCAGACTTATAGAATAATCCAACCTGCATCGTATTGATGCGGCCATTAAAATCATTGACTGGCATTTTATCAGGATCTGTCATACCTAGGAGGGTAAGTTCGCTCCGATAATTTGATGCATCAAGGCCCATATTTAGACTTCCTAATCCACCGCCTAATGATATGGATGACGTCTTTTTCTTATCTAGAAAGATATGGTAACCTAGGTTGATCGTTCCACCTGTAGATTTAAAAGCTAGGCTTCCCATTTTATCATATAAAATATTGGCCCCAATACCAATCCAATGTTTTTTGCTAAGTGGTGAATTGATATTCATTTCCACCCCTGCAACACCATGCTCAAAAGTTCGTTGATACTGAGTCCTACACGCCATCTGTACCTTCCATGTACCCGCAAAATCTCCCGTTTGTGCTGGATTAAAATAATTGCTTACAGCTCTATTATTGGAGTAGTGCGGATCTTGTGCAACGATCGAATTAAATAAGCCTACATAAACACTGATCAAAACGAGTAATAGTATTCTCATAAAAGATGTATTGACTGTTGTTGTTGTAAATATAACGATTTGATCTATTGAAATCGCAAACAAATGTCCGATTATGTCGCCTACCTACAAATATCTAAATTCCATCGACCCAGTCTAAAGGATATCTTATGGCATTTTATAGTAGATGCAGAAATGAAAGTATTTGCTGCCTGCATTGGCATAATTTTTCATTTGCCTTTGCATGCAACATTTGTGATCGTCGCAACAATTTCCCTATGTAACGACGTTTATAAAGAGTTATTACAAATCATCAAAACCCACATCACAATGAAAATGAATCATTTTTACTCGTTTTGCATCATTTTTACGCTGTGCAGCTTCACTTTTTTAAGTGCACAGAGCGTTCCAGCTAACATCACACAAAAATCAACCGTCGAGGGCATCACAGAGTACTCGCTCAAAAACGGCCTCAAAGTCCTACTTTTTCCTGACCAATCTAAGCCTACCATCACTGTCAATATCACCTACATGGTGGGATCACGACACGAAGGTTATGGCGAAACAGGTATGGCACATTTGCTTGAGCATTTAGTATTTAAAGGAACACCACGCCACCCTAATATCCCTCAAGAGCTCACAGAACACGGTGCTCGTCCCAACGGTACGACATGGTATGACCGTACAAATTATTATGAAACAGTATCTGCGACCGACGAAAATCTCAAATGGGCGCTTGATCTCGAAGCTGATCGCATGGTCAACTCCTACATAGCAAAAAAAGATCTAGATTCTGAGATGACGGTCGTCCGCAACGAGTTTGAAAGTGGCGAAAATGATCCTTCTGGCGTATTGATGGAACGTGTCCTATCTACGATGTATCTGTGGCATAACTATGGCAATAGTACCATCGGATCACGTGCCGACCTTGAGAATGTGCCAATTGAAAGATTGCAAGCTTTCTACCGTAAATACTACCAACCTGATAATGCTATACTAACCGTGACAGGTAAATTTGATGTCAACAAGACATTGATGTTGATAGATGAATATTATACTAAGATACCTCGCCCCGAACGTAAATTGGAGATTACTTACACTGCTGATCCAGTCCAAGATGGCGAGCGTCAAGTGACCTTGAAGCGTACTGGTGATGTACAAGTGGTGAGTTGCGCTTATCATACTCCACCTGGATCACACAGAGATTATGCTGCTATATCTGTTATAGATGAGTTGCTATCCAATGAGCCATCAGGTAGATTGTACAAATCACTAGTTGAGTCTAAAAAAGCATCTTATGTTTGGAGTTTTGCTCCATCACTCAAAGAAGGTGGATTTATCTATATCAATGCAACTTGCCGAAAGGAAGACAATATTGATGAAGTCAAAAAGACACTTTTAGCGACCTTAGACAGTCTCAAAATAGATCAACCTACCAAGGAAGAACTCGACAGAGCCAAAGCAAGGTTGCTCAAACAATGGGATTTGGGTTTTAATGCATCAGATCGTGTAGGTCTCAAT
>JANMMV010000350.1:0-6657 GCA_031373565.1 Saprospiraceae bacterium | reverse complement strand
TCATGATCGGAACGATAAGTGTAAAGCTATACGCAAGCGTTCTAGTATTGAAAGAAATTAGGTACTTACCAGCTTCAGGTACAGCTATATTTGCACCACCTTTAACAGCAGTTCCCGCTGGGAAAGCGGTTCCACCCCAGTCATAAACCCAAGCATTGTCTGCTCTAAATTTGATTTCTCCTACAGTTAAGTCTACTCTTGCAGTCCACAAATCACCATTGGTTGCATCACGAGTAAGGTCAGTATCAGTGTCCCAACCGCCAGAAGTAGCTGTTCCTATGACACCAATACTAGAATACGCTACTATCTCCGCAAATGAATAAGCACCAGTACTTTTATCAAAGGTGATATAATATTGGCCGCCTTGTGCTATTGGAATGTCCATGCCACCTTGCGTACCTGTTCCTGTTGGGAAATCTACAGAACCCCAATTGATGTCCCATCCATTATTTGCTCTAAATTTAGCTGCACCAGCTTTCAATGTCAATGTGTGGAAATACTTATTTGAATCTAATTCATCTTGATACAGGTCAGTATCTCTGTCCCATCCACCATCGGTAGCAGAACCGATAATACCTATGTTAGATACCACATCAAATTTGTATTCACCTGTCAGTGAATTGAAGGTAACATTGAAATTACCCTTAAGTGTAGGGACATTTGGTCCATCTTGAGTAGCTTTTCCGCTAGGGAATGTTTTATTCCCCCAGTTGATAGTCCATGCATTGTTAGCTCTAAATTTAACTTCATCAGAAGTCAGATTTATATTGATGGTCCATAGATTATCATCTAAACTGTCTTGCAACATATCGGTGTCGTTGTCCCATCCATTTGGCGTTCCAGAACCTATGATACCTACCGTGTTGATAGAGTCTGCTCTTATAAATGTGTATGCTAATGTTTTAGTATTTAACCAAAGTATATATCTAGAAGAATCTGGGACAGCAATGTCGCCACCACCTTCAACAGCTACACCAACAGGAAATGCAGAACCACCCCAACTCAATGCCCAAGCGTCGTCAGCTCTAAATTTGACTGCACCTTTTTTGAGCGTCATATCTCCTCTCCATATATCAGCATTGCTAGCGTCCTGAACTAGGTCAGTATCATTATCCCATCCTCCAGCAGTAGCTGAACCAATGATACCAATTCTGGTGAATTTTGCGGGTTGATCGAAATTGTATTCGCCTGTTGATTTGTTGAATGTTATAGTATATGTTCCTGCATTTGCTATCGGAATATCCATTCCATCTTGTGTGCCCGTTCCTTTAGGGAATGCTGAAGATCCCCAATTTACGGCCCAACCATCATTAGCTCTGAATTTCGCTGCGCCTGCCACTAAGTCAAGTTTTATGTAATACTTGTTTGAGTCAGCGGCATCGATGTACATATCAGTATCATTATCCCATCCTCCTGGTGTTGCAGATCCTATGATTCCTATATCAGAATCAACATCAAAATCGTATACCCCAGTACTTGCATTAAATGTGATCGTGTAATCACCAGCGAAAACCGGAATATTGTCACCTCCTTGCGTACCTGTGCCTTTAGGAAATGATTTTGAACCCCAGTTAATGTCCCAAGCGTCATTAGCTCTAAATTTAGCTTCACCAGTCTTTAAAGTGGTTGTCAAAGTCCAAACATTAGGGTCAGTTGTGCTTTGAGTCATATCCGTATCAGCAGCCCAATCTCCAGCCGTTCCGGAACCAATAAGTCCCACAGTTGTAATCTGTGCATTAAGGCCTAAGGCCATTAGCATCAATAAAATTAAAGTGTGTATTTGTGATTTCATCAATAGATAATTTGTTAAAAAAAAAGTGTTAATAAAAAGTAAAGCAAAGAAAAGATATTTTACCTTTACATTCGCAAAATCACAAAATAAATTTTAATTATGGGTAAATTTTCTTTAAGATCACTGCATATCGTGCTGTTTTTTGTAGGATCCTTTGTTTTTACAAATGAGACCTTCGCGCAAAGAACCATCACGGGCATGGTAACTGACAGTGAGACAAATGAAACAATAATTGGCGCAAGTGTCTTATTGGGTAATGATAGGAATGTAGGAACAATCACTGATATAGATGGTCGTTTTTCACTTCAAGTTCCATCAGGCGTTACGTCCTTATTAGTAGTTTACACAGGCTACCAAGATCAGGAAGTTAAGCTCTCTAACGCAGATGATATTAATGTAAGCCTATCACAGGGTGAATTACTCTCTGATGTTGTGATAGTCGGTTACGGAACTGTAAAACGTGAAGATCTGACTGGTTCCATTCAAGCGGTATCATCTGACAAATTTAACAAGGGAGCTATTACTGGGCCTCAAGAGTTATTGGCAGGTAAAGTAGCTGGAGTATCTATCACGACAGACGGTTCTCCGGGCGGAGGATCGCGTATTAGAGTTAGAGGAGAATCATCACTTTCAGCATCCAATGATCCTTTGATTGTCATTGATGGTGTTCCACTAGACAACGGAGGGGTTTCTGGGAGTAGAAATCAACTCAATATCATAAATCCGAATGACATAGAGACCATGACAGTGCTCAAGGATGCTTCTGCGTGTGCTATTTATGGAAATAGGGCTGCTGGTGGTGTAATTATAATAACTACGAAAAAATCTAAAGCTGGACAAAAGCTAAGCATAAATTATAATGCAAACTATTCTGTAGGTAGTAAATATAATAAGGTGGACATGTTGTCCGCAGAAGAGTATCGTGCCTATATAACAACCAGGTATGCTGACCCAACTAAACCAGAACCACACCCAGCCATTAAACTATTAGGAACTGAAGATACCGATTGGCAAGAATTAATTTATCAGAATGCCAGCGGAATGGATCATAATTTGGGGTTCTCTGGTGCAATCAAAAATTTACCATATAGAGTTTCTATCGGTTTAACAGATAAGGATGGGTTATTAAAAACTGATAACTTCAAGCGCTACGTTACTGGCATCAATCTCAATCCAAGTTTTTTGGATAATAAATTGCAAGTAAATTTGCACTTTAAGGCGATGCGCAACGATAATAATTTTGCGGATAGAGGTGCCATTGGCAATTCTCTAAATTTCGACCCTACAAGAGGTCCCTATGATGAATTATCTAAGTATGGTGGGTATACTTCATGGCTTGTGGCTAATGGAAACCCCAATAATATCGCACCTACTAATCCGATCGCTTTGCTCGAACAAAGACAAGACAATTCTACGGTCAATCAATACATTGCCAATACGAATATTAGTTACCGTTTACCGTGGGTCAAAGGATTAATTGCTAACTTGACACTGGGACATGATCAGTCTAAAGGCGAAGGTACTATTGTAGTACCGAACACTGCGGCTTTTGCTTTTGACGTGATTAATGGTGGTGGGGTTAATAACTTATATACCCAGACTAAAAAGAATACGGTGTTAGAGTCTTTTCTAAATTACAAGAGAGATTTTGCAGACCATAGTCTTGACTTAATGGGTGGCTATTCTTGGCAGCACTTTTTTGTTGATAATTACTTCAAAAATAGTGATAGTAAAGGCACCCCTGCAGAAACAGCCGAAGGTAAAGATCCGGCTGAAATGTATTTGATATCACTGTATTCTAGGATTAACTATGACTTCAGAGACAAATATTATGCAACATTATCGTTGCGTAGAGATGCATCGTCGAGATTCTCTCCTGATAATAGGTGGGGATTTTTTCCATCTGCGGCCGTAGCAGTTAAGCTTTTTGATAATACGAATCGTTTGTTTAATAGCGTCAAGATTAGAGCAGGGTGGGGAGCTTCTGGCCAGCAAGATATAGGTGATTACTATGCTTATCAGTCTCGTTATCAGCTAAGTAATCCGAATGCTCGTTATCAGTTTGGTAACGATTTTATAGAAACATTTCGGCCAAATGGGTATGACGCAAATATAAAATGGGAAGAAACATCCACTATAAATATTGCTGCTGATGTCTCAATCATCAAAAATATGCTGTCTGGTTCGATTGACGTTTATCAACGAAATACGAAGGACATATTAAACGAAATACCATTGGCTGCAGGTACAAACTTGACCAATTTTCTTACTACAAATGTCGGTACCATGAGAAACAATGGTGTAGAGCTTATGCTTAATGCATCACCTGTCAAGGGATGGGATATATCTTTTAATGCGGCCTATAACGTACCCAAGATTTTAAAGATGACTGCCATTGATGATTCCACTTACGTGGGCCAACGAATAGGAGGCATCGCAGGTGGAGTAGGAAGTACGATTCAGATACATACGCCTGGTTTTGCACCAAATTCATTTTACGTTTATAAGCAGATGTATGATGAAACTGGTCAAATCATACCAGGCAAATTCGAAGATGTCAATGGCGATGGCCTTGTCAATAGTTCAGATTTTTATCGATTTAATAGTCCAAATCCGAAGTATATCTTTGGTATCACTAATAATTTTGCCTACAAAAACTTTGATTTTTCATTTGCAGGAAGAGCCAATATTGGGAATTTTATTTACAATAACGTAGAGACTGATATGGGATATCTGAACAGGGCTTTTGCTTCAAATGCTGTACTATGGAATTTACATCAATCAGCAATCGACAATAATGCACTTAACCAAGGAGATCTTACCTTTAGTGATCATTTCGTAAGAGATGGTTCATTCTTTAGGCTGGACCATGTGACACTAGGCTATAATTTTCCCAAAATACTTAATGGGTTAAGGATTTATACTACTGTTCAAAATCCAATCGTAGTTACAAATTACACTGGATTGGATCCAGAAATTGCAGGTGGTATAGATAATAATGTTTATCCAAGACCACGTACCTTACTAGGTGGTGTTAGTGTCAATTTTTAACTTAATCTGAATAATAGTTCTAAAAATAATCATATGAAAATCAATAATTTATACTACTTTATTTTTATCAGCATCATGTTGTGCTTACCTAGTTGCTTTGACGATTTAAACACGGTGCCATTGGATCCGGATGTGATCACTGCAGATGTAGTCTACACCGATGCAGCATCTTACAAGAAAGTGCTGGCCAAAGTATATGCTGGCTTTGCCGTATCTGGACAGCAAGGACCTGCAGGACAAGCCGATATTCAAGGGATCGATGAGGGGTTTGGTCAGTATCTCCGTGGATATTGGTATCATCAAGAATTGTGTACTGACGAAGCTTTGATCGGATGGAATGACCAAACCATCAAAGATTTTCATCATCAAAACTGGACAGAGACAGATGGTTTTATTTATGCTTTCTATAGTCGTATCTTTTATCAAATATCTATTGCAAATGAATTTATCCGAGAGACTACAGATGAAAAATTAGCATCTAGAAATTCTTCCGCTGATGTCGTTAAGGAAGTAAAAGCTTACAGAGCCGAAGCGAGGTTTTTGCGCGCTATGAGCTATTGGCATGCTCTGGATTTGTTTAGGAATGTTCCTTTTGTAACTGAAGCTGATAAAGTTGGATTTTTTTTTCCATTACAAACCAATGCTACAGATTTAGCAAAATACATTGAATCAGAATTATTAGCGATCGAGAGCGAAATCGCAGCGCCTAAATCCAATGAATATGCTCGCGCAGATAGAGCAGCAGTTTGGTCCCTTTTAGCTAAATTGTATCTGAATCATGAAGTATACAATGGAGTTAAAAAGTACACAGAATGTTTGTCTGTCTGTGAAAAAATCATAGCTGCAGGCTATACACTCGATCCAGTATACCAAAATGTATTTTTGGCAGACAATCATAAGTCACCCGAAATTATTTTTCCTATAGCTTTTGATGGTGTCAATACAAGAACTTGGGGTGGAAATACGTTTATAATCCGAGCTGGTATCGGAGGCAGTATGGATCCTGCGGCATCTGGTGTTGCAAGTGGCTGGGGAGGAACCAGAACAACTAGAGAATTTGTCTCAAAATTTCCTGCGAATACTTCGGGTATCGTTGTCGCTCAATCTGACGGTAACACCGTTTCATATCCTAAAATTTATGTACCAGGAACACATCAGGCAACACCATACGATATTACTGATTTATCAAATTCATTATCATCGCCACTAAAAAACAAAATTTATGAGGGGCATGTATATTTTCCTACTGCAAATGCTGAGTTCTTGATAGCAAGAAATCCGACACTTGGTGGTGCATTTGGAGATAATGGTAATGATGGTAAACTTGAGACTGGGGGTGCGAAAATTGTTGTACCAACCGCTGGTTTATATTTTATCAAAGTTGATCTCAACACCGGTAAAAATACCTATACGATGGAGAAACGAACATGGAGTCTGATAGGTGATGCAGCTCAAGGGTGGTCTACTGATGTTCCTATGATTTGGGATGCTGACAAAAAAGCAATGCGCGTAAAGCTTGATCTTAATGAAGGATCTTTCAAATTTAGAGTCAATAATGACTGGGCAGTGAGCCTTGGTGATAAAAATGCCGATGCCATACTTGATGATAATGGTGACAATATTATCATTGCAAAAGGTGGTGGTTACGACGTCCTATTGTTTGTAGATAAACCTGATTACACTTACCAATTGAGTTTGACTTCGTTTGATCGTCGTGGACATTTTCACAAACCTGGCCAAAACTTAGATATTGCTGATGAATCTATATTTACTGATGGTATTGCTATCAATAAATTTAAAAATGTAACTTCTAC
>JANMMV010000285.1:0-4400 GCA_031373565.1 Saprospiraceae bacterium | reverse complement strand
ATCCACTCCTTGCGCGAAATCGGCGCCAACAAGATCTGCGCCCTGGTCGGTCGCGCGGAGATTCGCGATCTCGTCGATCTGCGAGCGATCCTGGCCAGGGGCATGGTGCTCGAAAACCTGTTGGCCGATGCCGAACGCAAGGACGCCGGCGCCTCGCCAGCGACCCTGGCCTGGCTGATGGACAGCCTGCGCATCGGCCCCGATGCACGCCTGCCAGCAGGGGTCACCGCGGCGGAACTCGACGAGTTCCGCCGCGCCCTGGTCGCGAACCTGCGCCGACTCGCGCTGCCCGGCTGACACCGCGACTCACCCGCCGGTAGCGCCCGGCTTCGGATAGGCGCCCAAGTACACCTTGAACGTGCGCCCACCGCGCGCCTTCTCGTCGTGGTGCTTCTGCACCAGCGCTGCCACCGCATCCGCCAGTTCCTGCGCGAACGCACTGCGCGACGCGGCGTCCGCGAAGCGCACTTCGACCTCGAGCGCCATCGTCGCCAACACCTTCTTCGCCGCGGCCGCGCCCGTGCGCAGCGCCGCCAGATCCGCGACCGCCTGGCTGGCGACGGCGATCTGGTAGGCCGACGAGAAACGATCCTGCACGTGCTCAGGCCGACTGCCGAGCGCGCCCAACGCCGCGATCGAGATCGAGTAGCTCGTGCTCGATCGCCGGTAGACACGTTCGGTCACGCTGCCGCGCTGCTGCTCCCGTTCGATCTCGACGAGCCCGTGGCGCTCCAACTCGTGCAGGTGGTAGTTCAGTCGCTGCCGCGGCTCTGCGAGCTGCCGCGCCAAGGTCGCCGCGGACGCCGGCGTCGCCAACTGCTCGAGTCGAAAAAATGACATATCAACAGATCGCAGACAGCTTACAACTCAGTGTCAAAGCTATCGAAAAGCGCATGCAGAAAGCATTAGAGATCCTTTCTTCCTTTAAGGTAAAGGTATAAATCACTCCTTAATTCCAATAGAATAGTACTACTTTAGTAGTATTATCTGTTATCAAGCGAAGCACAGCAGTAGCAAATATGTAAGCATTTTTAGATTTTTTTGTAAAAAATGCAATTTAGCGATAAAAAACATAGGGTAAATACTGATTGATACGTATAAGGGTATACAATGAGTAACGTAGAAGAACATATTTTAGCCCTGTGGTTGCAAAACCCAAAAGACGAAGAACTTATATCTCAGGTATCTACCAAGTATGATATAGTTTCTTTGAAACATCATTTACATTACATTGATGATAATCACTTATTAGGAAAAAATGTAAATGAGTCATGGCTATCATTTCAACAAAAAATAGCTAGAAAGTCAAAAGAAGAATCTAATCCTATCCCAAAGGAAGCTATTTTAACTTAACATATTTGAAATGAAATTTTTTTTTGTTCCAATTTTGCTCTTACTGGCTTGTAGCCTGTATGCCCAAAATGACACACTCAGTAAATGGTCCTTCAGTGGTTACGGAGAAATGTACTACAGCTATGATTTTGGAAAACCACAAAATCATTTAAAAGACAATTTCATTTACAATCATAAAAGGCACAATGAGATAAATGCTAATCTTATCACAGTACAAGCCAGCTTTTCTGATACTAAAACAAGAGCAAACGTCGGTTTGATGGTAGGAAACTATGCACAATACAATCTAAGCGCAGAGCCGACATGGGCCCAATTTGTATATGAAGCGAACATCGGCGTCAAATTATCCAAAAAACATAACCTTTGGTTAGATGCTGGAATTATACCGTCCCATATTGGATTCGAGAGCGCTAAAAGTGCTGATTGCTGGACATTGACAAGAAGTATATTAGCGGATAACTCTCCCTATTACGAGACGGGACTAAAAATGGGTTATACCAATAAGAAAGAAGATCTTAATATTGCCTTTTTTGTTTTGAATGGTTGGCAACGAATACAAAAGCCTGATTTCATACAAAAGCCTTCAATCGGGATGCAAGTAAATTATAAAGCCACAGAATCATGGACCTTAAACTACAGCAACTTTATTGGAACAGACAAACCAGACAGCTTACATTCTTTACGGACATTCCATAATTTGTATGCGCAATTCCAACCAAAAAAGAAAATAGGGCTTATACTAGGATTTGATATCGGATCTGACAAATATAACTCTACTGAGTATGGTTTTTGGTTTTCCCCTATCGCCATAGTAAGGTATTCAATAACTGACAAAACAAGAATCGCGTTGCGTGGAGAATATTATGATGACAAAAACGGAATTGTAATCCCTACTATTTCAGTAACTGGATTTCAAGTTTCAGGATTGTCAACAAACCTTGACTATCAAATAAATGACAAAGTCCAATGGAGAATCGAAGGCAAAATCTACAGTGCTACAGATAATGTCTTTCTAAATGGCACTAATGATAATTTCTCAATGACTACTAATCTGACCATCAGGCTGTAGGTTCATTTTGTATTATTTTCTACTTAGGGCAAATACATATCCTTATGCCTCAATCAATGGGCTGCTATCTTCATTTTTATTGAATCTTAGCCTGTGGGCTAGTATAAAGTGCATTATGTTAAAAGGACCTTCATTTTATCTCGTTTGCAGATCTCCCATCGAAATCGTACATTTGTCACTACCTTACATTCATATTTTCAAAATTTATTAAGTCGGATGCGATTTGCGGATATAATAGGACATCAAGATGCAAAGGAAAAATTACGACATTTGGTACATCGCGATAGAGTACCTCATGCTATGATTTTGCTCGCTAAGCAAGGCAGCGGTGGACTACCATTGGCATTAGCCTATATGAGTTATATTTTTTGTTTGGATAGGACAACCGAAGATAGTTGTGGCCAATGTAGTGCTTGTAATAAAACCCACAAATTCATTCATCCCGATGTACATTTTTCTTTTCCAGTAGTCAAGTTTGGATCACTAGAGCGTAGTAATGTAACTAGCGATCAGTGGCTACCTACTTTTCGTACCGCCGTTCAGGAGACGCCTTACATGACTATGAGTAAATGGACAGGGCTAATGGACGCCGGCGATACCCAACCCAATATCAATGTTAAAGAATGTAATGATATTCGTACTAAATTAGGCATGATGACTTACGAAAGTGATAAGAAATTTCTCATCATGTGGCTACCAGAATATCTTGGCAACGAAGGCAATCGTCTACTCAAACTCATCGAAGAGCCTACTGATAATACTTACATCGTGCTCGTAGCCGAAAATCAAGATAGAATCCTGAAGACCATCCTGAGTCGATGTCAGACGATACCTATTAAACCACTTCAAGCTACCGAAATCGCTGCATATTTAGAATCCAATTATGAAGTACCTGCGCACCAAGCAGTACAAATAGCTAATCTTGCGCAGGGAGACTTACAGGATGCGATCGACATGTGTACGGGTGACGAGATAGAATACTCAGACCAACTCATCAACTGGCTGAGAACATGTTATGCTTTGGATCCATCCAAAATAAATGACCAAATACAGTCAATAGCTAAATATGGTAAAAATGAACAAAGAAATTTTCTAGAATATACGATTCACTTTTTGCGTCAGTTCATTTTTTGGGATGTGACTAAACAAGATGTACCATTGACAGAAAAGGAGATGGATGTAGCGCGTAAATTGACATCAATTATTAATATCGATAAAGCAGAGCGAATATCTAATCTCATTAATGACGCGGTTTATTATCTCCAACGCAATGCCAATGTGCGTATACTATTATATGCTGACTCCATATCTATAGGAAGAATTCTGAGGGAGAAGTAGAGATTTAATTTCATTCTTCTATATTTGGGATTTCAGGTTATCAAAGTTTTGTAACATACGTTCGAAAAACTACATTTGTACCATGAATTCAAAATCTGTCGATCCAGCCATATTACAACAAGCTTATACTCTTTTGGCACAAGCCAAAGCCATCACCGAGATCTTTGAAGAACAATTCAAAATCGTTTCGAAATATGTCCATGCTACATCACGCGGGCATGAAGCTATCCAGATTGCGTGTGGAATGCAATTGACACCCCAAGATTATGTTGCGCCATATTATCGTGATGATGCGATGTTATTGTCAATTGGCATGAAGCCCTATGATCTTATGTTGCAAGTTTTGGCGAAGCGTGATGATCCTTTCTCAGGCGGACGAGCATATTATTGCCACCCCAGTTTGCGAGAAAATGATAAACCTAAGATTCCACATCAATCGTCGGCTACTGGAATGCAAGCGATTCCAGCTACAGGTGTGGCTATGGGCATCCAATATCGTGAACTTACTGGTATAGCCGACGAATTAGGCGCTATCGCGGTTTGTTCATTTGGTGATGCATCAATCACTGAAGGAGAAGTAGCTGAGGCATTCCAGATGGCAGCACTCAAGCAGTTTCCTATTTTATATTTAGTCCAGGAC
>JANMMV010000282.1:0-13534 GCA_031373565.1 Saprospiraceae bacterium | reverse complement strand
ATTAGTTTTAGTATTTAAATGAAGGAGGCCATCAGTTAAAGTACCCATGTAAAAGTCAATATCATTTTTAGAAAAGATGCTGAATATCTTATTTCCTGGCAAAACACCATTTATGGTTGTTTCATTTTTATAGCTTTGAATTGTTGAGACGTTGGGATCATAAATTGAAACGCCAGTGGTACTTTGACCTATCCATGTTAATTTATTTTTTGTGGTATAAAATGCAAGCACAAAAAGCGTGTTGGATGACAAGTTTGATTTGATTCCGCTTGTACTAATATACGTCTTATTTTGCAAATCTACCTTCATTAGTCCTTCATTTCGTCCACCTATCCACAGTTCATTTACATCACTTTGATGCAAGTGCCTAAGGGATTTAATCATCCCGTCTCCTTTGAATATTTCTTTAAAAGGTGATGATTTGATGATCTTTTCATTCTTTATTTCATAAATGTATACATCATTGTTTTCATAAATGATCCAATGATCACCATTTATGATATCGAAATCCTTAATCGGTATGTTTTTTTGGATGCTTGAGTTAGGAAAGCCTATTTTTTTAAATACGCTTTCTCCTAAGATATATAGATCTTTATTGGAACTAGCCCATACATTGCCTTCAGAATCGCTAACTAATTTAGTGATGTTTTTTGGCTTTCCATACTCCCACTCTAATGTAACAAAAGCTTTTTTGTCGAAGTTATAGCTATACACATTCTCTCGTGATTGAATATATATATTGTCATTCACTTGGATGATATGCTCAACCCACATTTCACCTAACAAAGCAAAACCTCGGTAAAGATCTGACGGCAACTTGAAGGTATTTGTGTATCTATCATACAGCAATAGTCCAGTTGTAGTTCCTACCCACATCATATCATTACTATCTATAAATAATGATGTGATCATCTTACTCTGACTGTAGGTTTTACCATTTTTCGTATATAAAGGAAAATAGGTTTGAAACTGCCTTCCGTCAAATCGATTGAGTCCATCCTGCGTGCCAAACCACATAAAGCCTTCCTTGGTTTGTGTTATCGCGTAAACACTATTTTGAGACAAACCATCTTTGGAGCTATAGTTATGAAATTTTAAGTCTTGGGCGCAGATGTATGACAATAAAATCGTGAATGCACAGGTAAAGTGCCACTTCGATTTTTTGAAATGTCTTAAACTGTTTATTGCGTACATCAATTTGAGGCTATCATTTAGTTATCATATGTGCAAATCAAATTTCGTCTTACTTTTATGTTTAGCAAGATATGTAAAAAGGGTCAAATTGTGGCTTATCATCAGCAAATAAAGTATAATTAAGTTCACGAGCAAGCTTATGAGAGGCACTACCCGCATTAACGAACTTTAGTAAGTCATTGGCGTTAATGTGACTGACAAAGTGATTTTCAGGGTTCGATGATAAGCCAATGAGCTGTGGTGAACTTGCTGTATTCTCAAAGGCAAGACTAACACTCATCTGCAATTTTATTTGGTAATTACTCCGATTTCATATTTTTACGAATTTGCAATAACTTACTTTACCAAATTTCGTAAGAATCTTACATATATATAAACCAGGTTTTAGGTACGAGATGTTAAAACTCACCTCATTCGATTCTAATACTTTGTGATTTAATTCAGTAAGAATAACGACAGAGTGGATTTCTGTGTCAGTGTGAATATAAATCATATCACTTGCAGGGTTCGGATAAATATTAAAATGAATCACATTTTCATTTTTTGTAGATGTGGTTCCTAGTATACCATCGCAATTTTCATCAATTTCATTATCCAATATTTCCATAGCGGCAGGATTTATAGCTGGATTGGCATCATTACAATCTAGTGCCAATGTAAATCCATCTGAGTCAAGATCATCTTCTAAAGTGTTTACATTGCAATCATCGTCTTTGCCGTTGTAGGGGATTTCTGTTTGACTGGGATTTATTGTAGCATCAATATCGTTGCAATCATTAGCTTTTAAAAACCCATCACCATCAAGATCATCATCTTTAGTATCTGAGCTACAATCGTCATCAATACCATTATAGGGTATTTCTACAGCTGCAGGATTAATGGCAGGATTAGCATCATTACAATCTAGTGCTAGTGCGTATCCGTCTAAGTCAAGATCATCGTCCAAAGTGTTTACATTGCAGTCATCGTCTTTGCCGTTGTAAGGGATTTCTATTTGACTTGGATTAACTAATGCATCGTTATCATTGCAATCATTTACCAATAGAAATCCATCTTGGTCAATATCATTATCAATTGTGGCAGGATTGCAGTCGTCATCAATACCATTATAAACTATCTCCGTAGCTCCCGGGTTTATATCTGCATTATTATCGTTGCAATCATCAGAAGCTAAGTATCCATCTGCATCATTGTCCGTTGTGTCCCACAAAGAAATACATCCCAATCTAAAATCACCAACCTCATTGGCCAAAGTTACACCATTGAGATTTGTGATAAAATCTGGAATTACAAAAGAACCAGTAAATTGCCCATTTTCATACACTTGCATTTGGTTATAAAAAAAGTTCATTGAAAATTGGAGGTACACATCACTATTACTGTAACTACTATTTGAATAAGTGTAGAAATTATTGTCATTACCTGTAAAAACAATAAAAAAACCATCTGCAGCCGATATCTTGACCTCGATTAAAATTTGAGTACCTACCGTAGTCATACTTCTATTTGTTAGTATATTACCTGCCCCAGCGCTTACAAAGTTTAAATATGCTTGATTTACATCATCACTACCACATGCCGTGTAAGAGCCACCATTATATAATACATTTGCTTTAAGTGTTGACAAATCAGACCAATTGCTATTTTGAGCACTTATCGGTCCTTGGTCATAGTTGTCAAAATCTTCCATGAAAAGTAGTTGGGCATTAGAAGTAAATTGTCCCAAAGTAAAAATGAATGCAAAAAGTAAACATGTTTTCATGATCTTATTTTTTAAAAATGATTGATAATTATAATTGTTAATTGGATTTCCATTTTAAAATGTAGACATTATTGACTTCAAATTTATTTGCCTACAGTTTAAAACATATTCATAAAATTATTTTTTAACTGTTTATGTTAGAAACTAAAGGCTATTGATCTTTGACCATTACTAATTCACTGAGTTCAGAGGTAGTACCATCTTCAGTGATGATGCTAATGGCATAATATGTTTGATTACTTACAGATTGATTTTTATCAATATATTTATTTGTATCGACGTATTTGTATTGAACAATTTTGTCATCCTGTCCCTTGTAAATTATATATTTTGATGGAATGTCGAATTTTTCATATTCCCATTCTAAGTGGACGAAACCAGTATCCTTACTTTTAATTGCTTTTAGATTTTTCACTTTTGTCACATTTGATTGTTGATAGGTCCTTACATTTAATGGATATGAAAGGTCTGATTTTAATCCTGAAGAATCAACTGCTTGAATTACATATTCATAAGGTCTACTTGGTAGAAGTCCAACATCCATAAATGAACTAATTTTTGGATCAAGGCTAACCAAAAACTTAAACTCATTTCCATCAGCTACTTCTTTACGAAATATATATTGATGTTTTACATCGCGACTAGTTGATATATTCCACTTTAGATCTACTTTTGTACCGCTTACAAAATAATCAAAAATAACTGGTGCTACAGGAGGTATTATGTCTGGTCGCATTATCTCTAGAATCTCAGAATCAGGGCTACGATTAAAGTTTTTGTCAAATGTGACAACTTTGTAGTATATTTTTTTAGTTAAAGTCCTTATGGAAATGGAGTCATAGAATATAGGCTGAACTAAATGTCCTGGAGTAACAACCGTAAATACATGGTCCTTTTGATTGGCAAATAACACTTGGTGACCCAATAGATCTGCTTTATTATATCCATCCCAACTCAAGACTACATTACCGAGGGAATCAATCTTTCCATTTAAATTTAATGGCTTATTGGGTGGTATCGAATCTTTCATAAGGACATAGACAGGGGCATGGATTGCCGCATTAGATGCCGTATCAATTGTGGCAATCACATAATAATTTGTGCCAAAAGGATCAGCAGTCTTATCTATAAATGAGGTTTGTGTAGGTGCCAAAGGTGTTTCTGTTAAGGGTAAAAATGGTCCAGCTATGTTTTGTCCTCTACCAATTAGGATTCCTACCAAATCAGCTGTGTTGTCCGCAGGATTCACCCAACTGAGATGTACTTCGTTTTCATTTACATTTTCACCTTTCGCATTCATAGGTGGTAATGGTGGTGTTTTATCTTTGCCAAATCCCACAACTGGTTCTGACCATACTATCTCACCAAAAGGGTCTATTCCCCCGATTCTATATAAATATTTGACATAATTTTCTACTATACTGTCTTTATAATTAAAATTAGGATTGTACCCATCTTTATTGTCATCATCACTAGGTAGATATGGGAATTTGTTTATTCTACTCCACGATCTTCCCTGGTCTACCGATTTTTCAAGATGGAACATATTAAAATCCAATGAAGAAGCCATTCTGTTCCAAGATAAAATGACATTTTTGTCCATTGATTTGGTAATTACATTTGGCATCACCGGCTTTCTATCTTCCCAAAATCCGAACCCAACTTTGATAATGGCTTTATTTGATAAATAACTTTCTTGTGGCACTAGTGATTCGATTATGTATAAATACTTATCAGTTTTGGAGCTGACAATATCCGTATATCTAAGTCCAAGAGCCGTGCTTGCTACTTGGCTTCTAATGGAAAGAATGGATGCGAATAGATGCAACACATTTAAGTTATCTCTTTGCTGAATTAAGTCTCCAAAATTAAGTTCCTCATTATTTTTCGCCTTTTTTATATAAGGAATGTCTGCTGCTGGGTATAAAACGCCTGTGCTAGCATAAGCCAAAGTGTCATTTGTTTTTTCAAAATATGAATCAAGATGTTGTTTAGTCCAAGGCATAATAGGTTTGCCTTGATTTAGGGTGTCAGTGGCGGTGATATTATTTTTTGAATCGTAGGTGATTCTAGTGATTCTATATCCTTTCTTTAAGGATAATTTCCACAATGACGGACTATTTGGAAACCATTTTAAGGTAATTGTGTCACCGGTCTTTCTAGCATGAATACCTATTTCACGATTAAGAATACTATCTTGATTAGATCGTAAAAATATAGAATCCACATTAATACTTTGTGCATTTCCAATCTCTTGGGCATGTGATGATAGAAAGCAGATCCACTGAATGATAAAAAGTAAAGTATATTTATTCATTTTAATCAATTTTATAAAATTTCCAATCGGCTACTTTTGGCGAGCCCCATGGTAAAAATAAGTCATACTCTGATGATAATCTGTTACTTGCCTTATGCACAGAAAAAGGTATATAATGGGCATTCATTGATGCATATGATGCATATTGTGATCTGGCCAGTCTTTGTAATGCTTCGATCGTATTTTGATCAATGGTCCGAGTAAATGCAATATCTACTTCTATACCTGGCATCACTTCAGCACTAACAGTTCTAGTTAATAAATATCCAGCATAAAATTTTAAGTATATCCAATCTGATATATTGAATCCAGGAATATCATAATATATCATGGACTTTTGAGTAAGCGGTTTAGAAAGCACTATATCAGAAGTCGGAAAGTCGTAAATTTGAGCAATAGAAGATGCAGCAATACCTGTATTTTGACTTTTTTTTGAGTTGAGTATATTATAATTATTTTGTTGGTTAACACTCTGTTTAATAATTTGTCCAGGTAAATTACTTGGCCACAAAGACCACAAAGGGACGATCATACAAATTAGGATTTTATGTATCATGGTAAGTATATTTTATTTTGAATATTTTACGGATTGATTTGTTGTCATTATACTCGTTATTATATTACAATTTACTTTTTTCCCTTCTTTCCCTATCAGGAGTGGATCATAATCCATTCTTATTGGACCACGAGGTGGAAGACCTCCGGTTATTTTCATTTGTGATGCATTGCGCATTTGATTGTGATGGAGTACATCCCTAAGCGATGTATGGAAAGTTCCAAAAACAGCAGTCACTCTATCAAGGTACATTTGGTTGCCAAAATTTTCGCTCCAACTATTTTGATTATTTCCTGCTAAGGTAATCATTGGCATCACATGGTAATTTTTATTTACAAACCACATGCTTTCCCCATTGATATCATATGTATCAAACCTCTCTCCTCCGCTCCATTCCATCATATAATTTGATTCTAGACCATATTGATACCTTTTGCCTTTAGCTGTTGTGGAATAAGAGCTTAACTTTTCAGTAAGGGTTTTGTATTTACTAGTTCTGATCACATACGAGTACAATATTTCTTCATATGAATTAATATCGTCTGCCTCGTTTGCCAGTTTCTTTTCGTTATAATCTATTTTCATTTCCGACTCCATTGTTTTTGCATAAGTATTTTTGACACTTACTCTTGTCAAGCGTTGAGCCATAATAAACTTTGGTTTACCTACCACTGAAACTTGATAATATTTCTCAGGCTTCAAAGTGGATGGTATTGTATAACTCAAGTTAAAATTGCCTGCCCCATTAAAATGCTCCCCAGCTCGTACAGGTACATCTATATACCCTGAGCCATCACAGGCAGTTTCTTCATAGCGAATATACAAATCATATTTGCTAACCAAACATGGTACATTCATACTTAATTTTATATAGCCATTCTTATCCTCTTCAGGTAAGAAATATCTTTGACCAGGACTAGGATAGGAGAAGCAGACCGCATTCTCATTTTCTTCATTTAATTTTTTAATACATTCTTTTGTTTTGAATGTCCTAATTTCAGTTTGTATGACATTTACTCCTTTACTTTTGCATGGTACCCAAGTATTGTTTTTATATTCTTTTGGTTCCACAGTCACCTTCAAATCATAATTTGTTAAAGGTTCAAAAGCAGTGGATCTATCCATGATACAAACAGAATTATTTTCTTGAAATTTATAAAAAGAAGGTACTCCAAAAGGTTTATTTTTATCGATATCTCTAATTTCTGTTTTCAATTTTATATTAAATCTCCTATTAATATAGGTGGTAGATCCGTCATCATTTTCTGTTTCTTGGACAAAATCAAAATCTGTTTCCACAGGGAGATTAAACGCAATAACAGGTCTAGCCAAAATGGATTGTCCATCGCTTTCTGGCTTTACATCAGAGATAATAGGAATGGAGCCAAAGGGCCACTCATCCGTGCCCAAGGTACAAGGTGTGCCAAATTGTGCCGTGATTTTGGCCTTGATTACAATACCCAAAAATTTTGTCCTGATATCTAATCCACCACGTATAAATATCGGATTTGGTGCTGCAAATTGAACCAAAGCAGCAATGCCCAACTCAACCAAAGAAATTGTAGTGATCCCTATATCCAACCCTCCTTCCACAGAAAGATATCCGTATGCATTACCCTTGCCATACCAGCCATCTAGCCCTGGAGGATGTTGTGGGTTTAAGTTTACGCATTTTTCTTCATACTTTAGTACCGATACATCAAATCCTACTAAACTATTTATTTTGACATAAAGTGGTCCGAAATTTCCATTTACATCTAATCGGAATGCTGCACCAAGCGCAAATCCTGCTCTACCTAGTTTCATCCCTGAAGTACTAATTTTGGTAGATCTAGGTCTAAACTCTGGGAATTTTGACATCACTTCGATGGGTGGGTCTGGTAAATATACCCCAACATTGCCCATCATAAAATAAGCCGATAAACTAGCCCTGATGAAATTAAATATTTCTATAGATGCCACGCAAGGGCTATTGGGTGTTCCTACCGAAATGAACCACTCTTCTGGTCCTATCAACATTTGTACAGTACCATCTACTTGGATGATTGGAAACTTGGCTTTCACCGTAGCCTCAAGGTAAAAAGTGCTTTGAGGGAAATCATACCTTATCAAAATCTCCCCATATATCATAGCCTTCTCTTTATCTACCATACCCGATGTCATCATATATATGGCTCCTGTGATCTGTACTTTATCTACTTCTAAACCGGCCCTTGTTCTAAAACTCATTTCATAATCACCTTTGAAATGTAACAGTTCTTTGCTCGTCAGACCCATCACTACACTAAACCTGAACCCAAATGACCCATCGTAGGGAACATATCCTGCAGACCCTTTATTGCCAATTGTTTTTCCATTTAAAATATCTTCGACTGTCGGTGTTGGTGGTGGTAGCATATTATAATAAAAGCCACCTCCAATTCCATATAAAGCCAAACAAGGTGGGATAGGTATACCCGATTCTATACTGGCCAGCGCACTAATGTAAAAATACTTAAAATTGGATTTTGATCCTAATACAAGCTCGACATCCACTTTTACTGCTGAAATAATTTCTGCTTTTAGTTTACCACGGATGCAATCTCCATAGACATCGTCACCATTGACAAAATCCACAAAACCATCTATAGCTATTGGACCTAAGCTTCCCTTTAGTGCTAATCTATTGATTTCTGGTGGTTCTATCCCCCATTTAAAATGACTATTTACCATTTTTATACTTGCATACAATCCAAAACCAAAGTCAGCCATTGGCAATGATGGAATATCGGCAACTTGGACCTTGAGCAAAAATGTGATACCTGCTCCTCCCAAACTACCATTAAATGTTTTTAGTCCGAATTTAATATCGGTAATGCTAATAGGGAAACCTCCTGTTGATCCAGGTGATCCGAAATCATCATCTGTTGTACCTAAGATTTTTTGTGGGCTAGCAAATCCAGCATTAAATTTATCTACTTTTATGTATGGCGCTACGGACATTATTTGTAGCCCTTCAAAATTTATAATATTAAATGATATGGTTGGTAAATCTTTAAAAGCAGGTATTCCATTTGTATTAATATTCATCATACCATTTAGAGTAGCTTTGGCTAAAAAGGAATTACCGGACGCGTTACTATTTTCTACAATAATAGTAGATGTATTTAACAAAGTAAATTTTGCCGCCCAGATGGGAACAATTAAATTTTCTTTGCGCTGTATGATAAATTGAAATTGTGTCTTTTGTCCTGCAGGAAAACTTAAGGTGCATGTATAGTCTATTTGATTGTTAGGATTGGTAATTTCTTCATTACTACTACCGGAAATGGGCAAAACCACTTTGCCAATGAGCGAAGTAGATTTAAAACTAGATTTCCAGATGTTAAGACTAAGATTGTCTATACTGTAGTACCATCCTGACAAATTGCCATCACCAATACTAAGCAATGGATTTCCATTTGCTAAAGTACCCGCTACGATTTGAGCACACATACCACCACTACTTCCTAGCGTGATGACCACATCTTTTACGCCTACAGCTATTGGCTGGTTATTATTATTTAAAATGCCTGGCAATTGGACACCGAGTGAAGGAATGTACAAACCACGCCAAGTTTTAGCTTGAACATCTATTTGTTCTTGCACATTAGGGTCTCCACTAGTGAATGGTTTACTAAAAAATGGATTGTTGGCATTGCGAAGGTCAGAATGATCGAAGATGATGCTTTGGCCATTTCCCATTTTAAAAACAAAATCATTACCCTCACCTACTTTAAAGTCTTCTATGGATCCTTCTGCAAACCAATCATTCCATGATGCTGCAGTAGCGGCAAATTTTGCTGTTACCGTTCCTCCATCACTTGCTCTTCTTATGCTTTGTGGCATCTTGTAATCCATCCTTAATCTCATCCGCTTAATGTCATTCTCCTTAAATGTGACATAGGTACCTGAGTCCACACCATTACCAAAACCTTTAGTAGCTTTAAGGACAAAATCAGTAAAATTGACTTCATAATCCGCACCCAAATAAAACGTACCTTCACCACATATAGCCTTTTCTTTACTGAAACAAATATTTTTTGCTCCTAGTGCTAATGGCGTATTGGTCTCTGGAATATCAATAATTACAGCTGCATTAAATGAAGCCTGCCGCTCAGTAAATATAATATCGGTTATGGCTACTGTGCCTAAAGGTCCGATATTATCAAGTCCCAAAGGGAGCTCAAAACCTATACTTTTCGCAGTGTTCTCTATAGTGCTGATGAATTGATTTTTTGTTTTATCCACAATATCTTGTGCTTCACTAGGCGAAATAGTAGGAATTCCAAGTTCAGGATTATTGGCCGATGGCATTAAGGAGGCACCTGCTTTTTTGATGCCTCCCACTATGCCACTCGCTACAAAAAGTTTATCGCCTATTGATTTAACAAAAATTTTATCAAAAGATACCTTAAGTTTTAAAAGTCCTGCCACATTCAGCACTGGCATCTTTATCATCCCAGTACCTCGGAAGGAACCATCAGGATTAAGACTTGCATTAATAGCCTCCATGGTGAATTCACCTATTTCTACTTCTTTATTGTTTAGGCTAGATTCGTAACTAGCACCATCCGCAGCTACTTGGGCGAGACAACTACAAGTAGCATCGTTATCATCAATGCGATTAATATTGGGAGTCTCCACCAATTTACCATCCGAATTGACTGGGGAAACTGACATATTTTTGTATTTAAAAGTACAAATCTGACTCAATCCATTGTTTTCTATGGGATAATTGCCCAAAACATCTCTTGCTTTGACCACCCAGGCATAGTTGCCTTCTTCGAGTACAATGTCAGCAATGCCCAAAGTATAGTTCGTCTGTGTTAGATTATTTATGGTAATCGCATTAATGTTGTTACCTGATACGGCACTCATTACTTCGTCTTGTGGCTCAGTACCTTCCATTAGTGGTACTATATACAAATCGTACACCACATCGCTTATTCCAATTCCAGCTACTACACGAGTCCACATGAAAGGGATATTTTGCGGCGTCCATTTACTTACTTTGGTACTATCACCACATACTGGTGTGATGAGACGTGGCGCATTTTTGTAATCAATGACAAAACTGGTACATCCATTTCCCGCTGTGGGCATAGAAAGAGGAACTCCCGTGTCGTAATCGTATGCTGTAATACATAAAGTATAACGACCTTCTGGCAATATGCCGTCTGCGAGCAAGTCATCTATGGTAAGGTCTTCGTAAGATATATTGATGTTTTGCGCATTAAAAAACTCAAATCCATCACCATTAGCCAATAGATCATACGGTACACTTGGTTGTACAACGTATGGAATTCCAGGCTGAAAATCAGGATCAGTTTCTGCTATGAATCCTCCATCACTCGTTAGTCTTGCTCCTAATTTTACATTTTTTGGCGATCCACTTGTGTTATTTAACACAACAATAAGTTTGTCTCTAAACTCAAGATAATCACTGAGATAAGGAGAATAGGGTGGCAGTACAGTCGTGGTGACCCTGATCTGAGTGAATTGAGCATGGACCTTGGTCTCAGAAATGAAGACCAGACAAATGATGGTCATAACGGTATAAATAAGCTTACACAAATCATTGCGGTAATTCTTAATACTCTTATCCAAAGTGATGTATTGACTAAAATTGGTGCCCATAAGATGCGTTGATTGAGAGTTGTTGATAAGATATAGTTCTGATGGTTCCTGTATTAAATCCCAGACCCATATTAAAATTTTGTTTTTTAGTGATTTGTACACGACCATTCAGTCTATTGGAAAATGACAGGTTTTTGTCGCCAGACGGCTCACCCATTTGATTGATGGTCAATGTATTAGAAAGAGACAGTTTATTGTCTTTCATCCATGATTTACCCACAGTAGCAGATACCCCATACGCCAATAAATCTATTAGTTCATTACGATCTATGGGGCTGGAATTTCTATTCAAATTATAGTTGATACCGAATCCATACAAAAATTTTGTATCGTTATTATTGCTAGTGTAATTGATGTTTCCATTTATAGATTTAAAAACGCTGCCTTCAAAAGCATTAAATTCAAATACTTCATTATTGGTTTGTTGTTGTAGATTTAAAGAAAAATTTTGTGTTTTATCCTCCGATTTCTCTACGTTGTAGGATGCACTTAAGCCTATGGATTTGCTTATATTCCTGATAGATATACTGTCCGTCAGATGATCTTGGGTAGAGTTAACATCTGTCCCATAATTTGAAAAATTGATGTTTGTTTGGAAACTTTCTGAAGGTATGTATGAAATATTTACAGCATAAATGGTGTTTGTGGAAGTCTGTGCACTTTTTTTAAGTAAATTATCAGATTGAACCCCGAAATTGCCATCAATCGTAAGCTTTTCAGAAATTTTTAGGGTTGGATCAATGGTAATTTGTTGATTGTCCGCTTGAAAATAGAAAGTACCCATCGTTTTAAAATCTGGATTGACTCTTTTGTACTTTAAACGAAGATCTATGTATTTTGAGTTGAATCCTATGAATGCTTCATATGCTGCCAATAGCTGGGAAGTACTATTGATCCTGCTGTCAATTGATCTGACCCAAGTAGGTAATGACTTTTCGCCCAAGGCTCTAGCAAGTGCATCAGCAGAAATAAAGTTTCTATCACGTGTAAAGATACTCAATGCACCTTCAGCTCCCATATAAAATCTTTTGATACCTATCCTTACACTTGCTGCTAGGACACTATTAGTTGCGGGTCGAACTCTAAATTTTGGGTTGAAAGATTGCAAACTATCTACGCTATCCGCTGCATTGAAGTAGGTGAGATAGAATGAACTTTTAGCATTTTGGATACCTACCTTAATCCCATATCCAAACCTTGCAAACCGCGGTGCTACTCTCTTGTAATTGTCATCTAAGGTGTCAAAATTTATCTTTTGGTTGATTCTGCCCATCATAAATCCTACATAAAATCTTTTTGGTTTGTACTCAAAACCTGCACCATATATAGGAATTCCAGTATAAGCATAATTTGAAAAATTCAGATTGCGATAGCCCAGGTGCAGCTTTAATGATTTGTATTTGGGGCTGACACCGTACCTTACAAATGGATGAGAAAAAGTCCTGTTATTTTTGCTATATGCTAAACTGAAAGGTACTGACCAACCATATAATGTGACAGTAGCATTAGCACTGATTCCCCATCCAAAAGGATTGCGCTGAACTTTATTTCCACTACCATTAAAAATCGATGAAGATAGATTGATGCCACCATCAAATCTTATTGGTTTTGGTTTTTTATCATTATCAGCTGATTGTTGTGAAATCACATCCACAGGTATCAATGCTGCTATAAAAAATAGTAGAGAAAAAAAACGTTTACCTTTAATATATAAATTAGCAAAATTCATTAAAAAAAATTTATGGGATATACTTTGGTTTTTTATAAATATTGGTTCCTTTTTCTGAGTTTATCTTGTCCCGATCTAAAGACATATCGATTTTCAAAGTGAAGATTGAATGATCCTAATAGAGAGATAAATGAAAATTGAATTAATTTTGAAAATTTGATATTATGATGGAATTATTTATCATTATTTAATTTATTAGCTTTACTTTTTTTATCAATTGGATCGGTCGGTTTTGCTAGATCTACTTCGCCGCCACAACCGGTAGAAAACGCCTTGAAAGTTGCGCCATTTGTTGTATTTGCTTTAAATCCTGGGGTT
>JANMMV010000265.1:0-1553 GCA_031373565.1 Saprospiraceae bacterium | reverse complement strand
GATACTTTTATGGTAATTATATAAGATGGAAATGTAAAATGCTCGGTAACTTTGATCATTTCCGACTGCTCAAAATGGGTTTTGACCCATTGAATGTAGGACTTTTTTGATTTGGATTTTAGGATCGAAATATAACCATCTATTAGTACCGTCAGTAAATTGATCGGAAGGACGTAAGTAAAAAATATGCGCTTCCACTCAAATGGTTTAATCAGCGGGCATAAAACAAAAAGGCCTATTGTCGACGCTAAAGTCACTAATATGGCATTCCAAAACGAAGGCTGCATGATCTCCACAATCAACAGATGCCCATTTTTATCTATAACTTTTTGTATCAATGCCTTCTGATCTTGGGTATCAAAATGGTGAAAAGCATTGTACATGGTATAATACTTATGCGTAGAAATCTCCAAAGTGGTTAGATCTATTGCAATGGGCTCATAATACAAATCAGCTGTAGCTTCTACGTCTTGGGGGTATTTATCCGTCAGGGTTGTAGTCACAGTTTTATTCAAATTATTGTGCACAAAAATAGCTGGATAGCCACTTCCGCTGCAAAGATCTTGAATATTTGTCTGGCCATTTCGATTAAGATCGGAGCTTATCATTTCAACCACCTTATCATATAGTCGCAATCTGCTCACCATGGTGCCGATGAATTCCATCTGATATTTCCTTAGAAGTGCCGGAAACCAAGGATAATCTTCCAATTCTTTTAAGGCCATATATCGATTTAGTTAAACAACAAATTACTCTAGGAGAAACCCCAATTCACACATTAAGTTTTTTACGAACACCGCGATCGGTGAAGCAATCCCTACCAACTTTGATTTTGTACCCTCCACAAAACCCTCCACAAATTGAGTTTTATTACTCCGGCTTTACCTTTTCAATCCTTCAATGATTTCTTGTACTCTAAATTCTGTAATTTGTTTAATGAGATCATAAGGTATCTCGCTGGTTAGCGGAAACTGTATAGATCCTTTACCCGTTTTATAATTTGATAATTCTTTTTGAAAGGCAATATTTCCAGAAGGGAGCGCATAAAATCCAATGTGATTTTTATATGCTGCGAAATAAACCAATGGTTTTTTGTGCAGTTTGAAAGCGGGCATATTATAGGCAATGCATTCGACAGCTTTGGGCGCTGCTATCGCAATAGTATTCCTAATTTTTGAAAGGACATCTGAGATTTCTTCTGAAAAATCATTTTGGTATTCAGCAATTGTGGTATATTTTTTAGAATCCATACAAAAACATCCTTATAAACCTTCTGCGTACTTTTTGAAATTATCTAGGATCAATTGCCAGCCCATTTGTTGCATTTCGACAGGATTTTCTGTCTCCGCGTCAAAGGTCTCTCTCACGGTCGTTTCATCACCATCAGCTGCAAAATGAACTTCCATATTCCTTCCATCACCAAGTACAACTACGATGCGTGCATAGTCCACCACTTCCTTGTACGTGCCTTCAAAATCAAAACTAAAGCTACCATCTTTAGCAGCCATGGTGTAAGAAAATGCGCCTCCCACGCTGAGATCATTGACCGCTGC
>JANMMV010000218.1:0-6947 GCA_031373565.1 Saprospiraceae bacterium | reverse complement strand
CGGTGGAATATTGCGCAGTGTGAATTCGCCAAGTTGGCGATTGTCTTTGACCAAATCTCTTTCTCCCTGATATACTGAAATTCTAAGATTACGCTGGCCGTCAATCGAAGTAGTATAATTGCGCCCAGCTCTATGTGGAATCTTACTATTGCGTGGGATAATAGAATCCATCAACCCACCCACAGTTTCAATACCTAAAGAGAGCGGCGTGATATCAAGTAGCAAAAGGTCTTTGCGGTTGCCAGCTAATATATCTGCTTGAATCGCGGCTCCCATAGCGACGACTTCATCTGGATTAAGTGTATCATCTGGTATTTGCCCGAATACTTCTTGTAGCTTTTGCTTGATATACGGTATCCTTGTTGAGCCTCCGACTAGCAATACTTTGTCAATTTGGTCTGCAGTAAGATTAGCGTCTTTTAGCGCTTGTTGACAAGACTGTATTGTTTTTTGAATGATTGGTTCGATGATTGACTCAAATTGTTCATTATCAATGCGTAAATGATAAATGTTTAAAGTCTTTTCGAAGAATTTATGGGCAGATAAATACTTTTTGGCATCTTCGGCGGCTATTCGTAAGGCTTGGCTAAATTGTTTATCTTCAGTGATCAGTACAGGATCAATCGCGCATTTATCCTGCCAGAAAGCCATTATTGCTTGATCGATATCATCACCACCTAATGAAGTATTACCATGAGTAGACAATACATCAAAGATACCATCTTCGATCTGCAAGACCGATATATCAAATGTCCCACCACCTAAATCATAAACAGCAATTTTGGACGATGTTGATTTTTCTAAACCTATTCCATAGGCAAGACTCGCTGCAGTAGGTTCGTTGATGATTCGAAGCACATCAAGGCCAGCCAATTTTCCTGCATCGCGCGTGGCTTGTCTTTGCGAATCATTGAAGTAAGCAGGTACAGTGATAACACATTTCGTTATACTTTGCGCTAAATGGTTTTCAGCTTTGGTTTTTAATTCTTTGAGTATTTCTGCAGACAATTGTACAGGAGAATAAAACTTTCCATCCACCATTACTTTTACTTGTTCTGCTCCTTCTGTGTCAATAATAGTGTATCCAATATTAGCATCTAGATTCTGAACATCTTTGTAAGATTTTCCTAGTAAACGCTTAACCGAAAAAATGGTACGTTCTGGATTACTAATCAATTTTTCTTTTGCTTTATCGCCTACTTCTATGTTACCGTTTTCATCAAAATGAATAACAGACGGGGTTAGCGAATTAGTATTTTTACTGGATCTTATTGTAACGGGTTGCCCATCAACCATATAAGCAATAAGACTATTGGTGGTACCTAGGTCTATACCTACTATGATGTCTTTTGGTGAATCTTTGACAACATCGCCAGTTTTCAGGTCTATTGGTATTTTCATAATTATTATGCACTTGGGTAATCTAACGCCCTTTTTGTTCGAAATGTTCGTATTAAAATAAACTACACGTAAGATAATTCTCCAGTGCTATTTATTTTTTGCCAACGCCTTGCCGCATAGACATTCAACTTTGTTATACCTTTTTTTACCTCGATAAAAGACATCGATCGTATTTATATATCGCTTATTCATTACATCCATGACCTTATAAGTACCTGACCAACGGCATTGTTCTAGCGAAATATAGGATCCCATAGGGTATAGGTGAAGTAGATCTCTAGATATAGCGACAAAAGGTTCTTTGATCTTTGTAGTGTAGTGACCTGACGCTGTTTTTCCCAAAGTTCTGTAATAATATGTAGATACGATACTATGTTGTTGTTGGTCATCAACTTGCTGAATTGACATGTTTACATGCAGTAAAAGCAGGGAAATAGTAAAGATGATATTCATATTATTCGAAGAGTGTACCTACTACTTGGGGTGGTACTTTACCTATATGACGGTACGCTTTTGCAGTCGCCTCTCTGCCCCTAGGAGTACGTTGCAGATATCCTTCCATGATAAGGAATGGCTCGTGCACTTCTTCGATGGTACCCGTTTCTTCTCCAACAGCAGTTGCTATTGTTGTTATGCCTACAGGTCCTCCCTTAAATTTCTCAATAATGGTAGTCAAAATTCGATTGTCCATTTCGTCAAGTCCACTTTCGTCTACTTTGAGTGCATCGAGACCATATTTGGCTATCTCAATATCTATTTTACCGTTACCTTTAATCTGTGCAAAATCTCTGATTCTACGCAATAATGAATTTGCGATCCTTGGCGTACCACGTGATCTTCGCGCGATTTCTACTGCACCTTGGTCATCAATTTCGACTTCTAAAATTTCTGAACTACGCTTTATGATATTGCATAACGTAGGTACATCATAGTAATCTAGCAAAAATGATATCCCAAATCTTGCTCTCATAGGTGCTGTTAGCAAACCCATTCGGGTAGTCGCGCCTACAAGCGTAAAAGGATTGAGCGTGAGTTGGATACTACGTGCATTTGGACCAGAATCGATCATAATGTCAATTCGGTAATCTTCCATAGCTGAATATAGGTATTCTTCTACTACGGTGTTGAGCCTATGGATCTCATCTATAAACAAGACGTCGCCTTCTTCTAAACCTGTAAGCAGACCTGCTAGATCGCCTGGTTTTTCAAGGACTGGACCCGAAGTCATTTTTAGGTTAGCTGCGAGTTCATTTGCGATGATAAAAGACAGTGTGGTTTTGCCCAATCCCGGGGGACCGTGCAATAATACATGATCTAACGCTTCATTTCTTTGTTTGGCCGCTTGGATGAAAATCGAAAGGTTTTCAACGATTTTCTGTTGTCCATGAAAATCAAATAGCCCTTTTGGCCTCAATGCCTTCTCGACTTGCTTGTCTTCTGGCTTAAATTGAGCCTGTGTAGGGTCTATATGGGGATTCATTTAATAGATTTGAGATTTATTATGCCGAAAATGAAGTGCCACAACCACAAGTTGATGTAGCATTTGGATTGGCAAAAGTAAATCCACGGTTGTTTAACCCTTCAACCCAGTCAATTTGCATACCGAGCAAGTAGATGGCGTGCGCTTTTTCCATAAAAACCCTAAATCCATCTATTTCATAAATTTCATCCTTCTCTTTCTGTACATCAAAGCCCAAGACATAGCTAAAGCCTGAACATCCTCCACCTTTCACTCCTATACGCAAGCCATGGTCATCATTTAGACCCTGTTCAATGTGTATTCTCTTCAATTGCGCAATGGCGCCCGGTGTAAGGGTAATTGGTTGTATCTCTACTGCCGTATTTGTTGACATATGTCTGAATATATTTTAGGTTTACACAAAATTAATACATTTTTACTTTCATAAAGATAATAATCACGTATTTTTAGCTTTTATTGCAACATATCTAAGATGCGATTAGTTCAATAAACTTGTTCTTATAACTCAGTAATTATATGATTCCTATTTTAGAAATATTAAAGTACTCGATTCCAGCATTAGTGGTTTTTGCTACGGTTTACTACTTATTTAAAAATTTTTTGGACCATCAATATCGCATTGAAGATATGAGATATCAACAAAGCCTAGGTAAGGATAATCATAGTATCAAAGTCCAAGCGCTAGAGAGATTGATGATGTTTAGCGAACGAATGAATATTGATAATCTTTACTATCGGCTCATTAGTGCTGATGTAGGACCAAAAGAACTACGATCTATGATGCTGATTGCTATCCAGCAAGAATATGAACATAATGCCACACAACAACTATATATTAGTGACGGTTTATGGAAAATAATACAGTTAGCCAAAGAGCAAACCCAAAGTGTCATCTCTAACGCTGAAGGTAACACGACAATCGAGATGATGACTGACATGCATCGTAAGCTAGCCGAAGCAGGGGCGAATCCCTCAGCGTTTGCTTGTAATGCTATTAAAAATGAAGGTTCATTATTGTTAGGATAAATAAACGGGAATAAATTAGCGGACCTATGTTACACAGATATCTTTTTTTTATACTACTTCTTGCTTCGTCTGCTTGTGCAAAGAAGATTCAGCATATAGCAGAAATAGAAACAAGGAACTACAGATTCGATAAAATCTCTGCTGGAGTCGATATCGAAAGTGTCAAGCTAATAGAACCGTACAAGGCGCAGTTAGATAAAACCATGAATGAGGTTATAGGCCAAAATGTTGAGGAAATGGTTAAAGGCAAGCCTAACTCGGCATTGACCAATTGGTTTGCTGACATGTTACATGCGCAGACCCAAAAAGTGTCAAAGGAAGAGATTGATTTTGCGATGCAGAATTACGGCGGTATTCGGATCAATAGCCTAGCAAAAGGAGACATAACTGTTGGCAAAATCTATGAATTAATGCCTTTTGATAATATCATGTTCATACTAACGCTAGATTCTGCCGGAGTACATCAATTATGTGATAAATTTGTGGGAGCCGGAGGGTACCCAGTGAGCAGCAGCTTGCATTTAGAGATGGATTACGGAAAAGCGTCTGATATCATGATCAAGGGAAAGCCGTTGACGAATAGGAGGGAATATCGGATTGCTGTACCTGACTACATAGCTAGTGGCGGAGATAATATGCCTATGTTCCAAGGTAGACCATCGGTCAACACGGGTATATTTTTACGGGACATGCTGATTACAGCTGTGAGGGAGACCACTGCGTCTGGTCAAATGATCAAAGCAGATATGACAGAAAGAATTCATTGACATTATAGAATTATTGACCGATGATTAGGAGAAGTTTTATCAAACAAACCGGGTTTTTAACACTGGGTTCAACTTTAGTACAAACCATACCATCTTGGGCAATGTACAGCCCAGAAGTGACTAAGTTGGTTATTCTTCATACGAATGATGTACATAGCAGGATTGACCCATTTCCAATGGATGGAAGTAAAAATGAAGGTAAAGGTGGAGCTGCAAGACGAGCAAAAATTATTGAAGATATAAGAGCCAAGGAGCCACACGTTTTACTACTTGATTCAGGAGATATGTTTCAAGGAACCCCATATTTTAATTTTTTTGCAGGAGAACTTGAAATCAAATTGATGACTGAGATGAAATATGATGCTGGCACTATCGGTAATCATGATTTTGATTATGGACTTGAGAATCTAGCTAAGCAGTTACGACATGCAAGTTTTCCGATGCTCAACGCTAACTACAATATGGATAATACGCCAATGAAGGGTAAGATTAAGCCATATAAAGTGTTTAATAAAGGGGATGTCAAGATTGGCGTATTTGGTGTTGGTATAGAACTAAAAGGCTTAGTGCCAAGAAACTTATATGGCGAGACACAATATAATGACCCCGTTTCGGCAGCTCAAATTACGGCGAACATACTTAAAAATGATGAGAAATGCGATTTCGTAATCTGCCTATCACATCTAGGATATGAATACGCCGAAAGTGAATCGAAATTGTCAGATATGATTCTTGCAAAAGGAACAAATAACATAGATCTGATATTAGGAGGACACACTCATACTTTTCTTGATAAGCCTACAAAAGTAGTTAATAATAGTGGGAAAGTGGTATTAGTCAGTCAAGTAGGATGGGCTGGAATGGTTTTGGGACGTTTGGATGTGCACTTCGAAAAGAACAAAAAGGATAAGTGTATTTCCTGCAAAAATCTAGTTCTAGAATAATCTCCATTAAGTCAAAACTTTAACTAGAAGAACATCAAATATTTATTGATGTAATAAAAACGTAACACTTAAATTGTTGATTGTCAGAGTATATTATAATACAGATATGTCAATATATATTATTCATTTTCAATTACTTATGTTTACGTATTTAAATTAAAAAAAAGTAGAAGTAAGTTTTTTTATCTAACAAAAAAGCAGCACTTTTGCCCCACTCCCAGATTATGATACGCTTTTGAGTCGTTGATATTGGTGCCGATTTCTTAACTAATTTGACATTAGGGTTTTAAACAGGAAGTCTACGGGAGCGTATTATTTTATTTTGAATTTAGGTAAACCATTATACAACAGATGCTAAAGGATCATATAACTGCATGGGAAAACTGTCTGCTTATTATTAAAAAAAATATAGGGCCACAACCATTCAAAACTTGGTTTGAACCTATAAAAGCAGTCAAATTACTAGACAGTTCATTGACGATCCAAGTGCCTAATAAATTTTTTTACGAATGGCTTGAGGAACATTACGTAGATATCCTGAAGAAGGCTGTAAAACATGAATTGGGACCTAAAGGTAGCTTAGAGTACAATATTTTGGTTGAGAATCATCGAAAAATTGGAGCTCAGAAAGAAGTAAAACAAACTTCTAAGGAACCAGATGAGCATAAGTTTCTCAATCCTTTTGTTATACCCGGCATAAAAAAGGTAAAGGTTGACTCACAACTGAATCTTGCTTATACATTCAATAATTTTGTTGAAGGCGAGTGCAATAAATTTACGGCATCGGCAGGCTCAGCAATAGCAAAGAAACCAGGAGGAACCGCTTTCAATCCTTTGGTTATTTTCGGTGATGTGGGCTTGGGCAAAACCCATTTAGTACACGCTATTGGTAATAGAATCAAAGATAATCATCCCGATAGTCAGGTGCTTTATGTGACTACTGAGAAGTTTACTAATCAGGTCATCCAAGCTATTAAAACCAATGCCGTTCACGATTTTCTAAGTTTCTATCAAATGGTCGATGTCTTATTAATAGATGACATACAGTTTTTATCTAATCGGCCAAAAACGCAGGAAGTTTTTTTCAATATTTTTAATCAATTACACCAATCTGGTAAGCAGATTATTCTTACATCAGATAGAGCACCTAAAGACCTTCAAGACGTCGAGGCTAGGCTAATCTCTAGGTTCAAATGGGGCTTAGTGGCTGATATGAAGGCGCCTGACCTTGATACTCGTATGCGAATCTTGGATATGAAGTGTCTTAAGGAAGGATTAGAACTTTCCGCTGAAATAAAAGAGTATATTTCCACTCATATCAAGAACAAT
>JANMMV010000198.1:0-9719 GCA_031373565.1 Saprospiraceae bacterium | reverse complement strand
TGACAATATCTTCAAACTTTCGTTTTTGTACTTTTCATAAAACAGTGCTACTTCTGGCATCACTTTTTGGCAATGACTACAGGTAGGAGACCAAAATATAAGTATTGTTAAATCAGCATTGAGAGAATACAAGTTGACCGCTTCTTTATTTTCTTTAAATACAATAAAGTCAGGTAAGGTCTTGTTAATCATCAGATTGCGATATTCGATTGCCTGACTAGACTTATTTGCGATTTCTTCGGCAGTAAAGTTGTTTTTTCCTGGCTTAATATATTTATCAACTAAGTGGATGTAAGCTTTGTCAAAACCAATGTGTTGGGTCGTATAGACATTTAATAATTGATTGATAAAATAATTTGTAGATGCTGGCCTACCATTTATGATTGAAAATAGCGAATCTATAGATAATATAAGTTGATCACTTTGCATCAAGGTCAACAGTGAATCCATTTGCTTGTAACTAGCAAGGCTGTCAGCATATCGATAAGAAAGACTGACAACACGATCTAGCTTAGGATAGAACGCAGTATTTTTTGGATGATTATTAAAGCTGATTTTTAATTTATCCTTATTTTCTATCATCACTTCAAAGTCAGGATCGCTTGGATGAAAAAGAAATTGATATGCTTTTTTATCCCCTTGTCTTTGTGCAAAAAGGACAGATTCACCTAATTTTTTGTCGGCTACGAACATGAACTGCTCTTGGGGAGATTTTCTTACTAATTTTTGTAAAACGGCACGATCCTTTCCTATTTCAGTACCGACGAAAAGCGTATCCCCACTATAATCTGCAATGGTGATTTTAATCTTGGTTTGTCCAAAACACGCAAAGTTGACTAACAATATTAAGAAATGTGAAAAGAAACGCATTATGGTAAATTAACTATTTGAAAAAAAAACTTAAAGCATAGCAAACACAATTTTTATAAATTTGGTTTCAACCTTATTCTATTTGAAAAATGGATACTTCGCCTGCGCAATAAATCCTTTTGGGAAATTTTCGACGTTTTCAAAGCCTAGTTCGGTGTTCCCATCCTCAGTAAGGATATAAGCTGTACCAAAAAGGTAATCCCATAAGCTTAGACTTAATCCATAATTGACACCGTAACTCCCCTTGGGCAAGTCCTTAGCATGGTGCCACAAATGCATGACAGGGTTGTTCAATATGTATTTGAGTGGACCGTAGGTAAGTTTGAGATTGGCATGATTTAGATGTCCGATCGCGACCGAAACAATATGGTTTATGAAGAAGTCCGCTATGCCAAACCCTATCATAGCTAGTGGGATATATTGTAATGTTTTGTAAACGACGGTCTCCATCCAATGGAATCGTAGGTGTGCAGCAAATCCCATCTCTTCAACACTATGGTGAACTTTATGAAATTCCCATAGCCACGGCACTCGATGAAGAAGCCTATGGATGTTCCATTGTATAAAATCTGCTATCACAAACATGAGCAAAAACTGCCCCCATCGAGGCAAATTACTGACTTCGAAGGCAACAAGATTCGTAATTCCAAATATCTTAAGAAATTGGTTGAATAATTCTACACCTACCATAGAAACTGCATTGTATCCAATCAATGAAAACAAGAAAAAATTGAAAAACATATAAAAGCCATCCAACCAAAAGTCTTTGCGAATAGGTGCTTGTGTCGTCCGCCAAGGCAAAGCGACTTCAAGTATCCAGACGAATATAGAAAGCCCCAATAACCAATAAAAGTAATTGTGCCATCTTGGTTGTAGAAGTTCATTGAGAAGGTAATTGAAATAGCCGCTGTATGCGCCAACTACAAGTTCAAGCCAATATTGCATGGTAAAGATTAGATTTTATTATTAACATGAACAGATTGCAATTTGTTTTTTGCAACTCCTTGGGTTTAACCCTAACCAAAGATTACCTTTGTAGAAATAAATTGGTAAGTTTACTATAATAATTTACAAAAAAATGGGACTCTATAAAGACCTTGCGCACGTCTATCAACATATGTATCAAGCACTTTTTGATTATGACGCTGAGTACACGCAGCTTAAAAAGTGGCTAGATTTACATATGTGCAAGTCATTATTAGAATGTGGGTGCGGATCAGGAAATCTTGCCAGTAGATTTATAGGAAATGAATACGATTATACTGGTTTTGATATAAGTCAAGACATGGTAAATCAAGCACAACTCGCAGTTCGGAATGGTCATTTTACTGTTGATAATGTCGTCACTATGATGCCAGAGGATCAGTATGACGCTGTCATAATGGTGGGACGAACAATTTCTTATCTTACTACAAACCCAGATGTAGAGTCAGCCCTTGCAAATATGTTAAAGGCTTGCAAACCGAATGGTATCATCATCATAGATCCAATTGATGCAAGTCAAATGTCAAAGGAAAGTGATACCAAGGATATCGAACTAGTCGTAACACCATACAAGCGGTATAGTCGATCTGAGCTGCTTTCACTTGAGCCATATATCTGGAATTGGAAAGGCAAATATGTTGAAATAGTTGATGATGAAGAGTACGTAAAAGGATATGATGAAGCCATATTGCGGGCTTTTTATCATGAAGAATTAACGGAGTTCTTTGATCGAGTAGGATTGAAGATTCTGGATAAATTTCCCAAGAAATCCTATGCTTGGGATGACCATTACTATGTACTACAGAAACTGTAGTGGCTTTGTAAATGTATCAGAATTTCAACAAATTTATTACGCTCTGCGGTGTCAGTAAATCAGCAAATAAATCAAATTGACCATTTCCATCAATTATTCCTACCTTCGCCGTCCAAAATGATAAGCATATGGCATTACAACAAGAAATAATTCAACAAGGAAATTACCTTTTCAGATACAGATCTTACCTTCCTTTGGTGTTATTACCAGTGGCGTTTTGGGTCATTTATCGTCAATTCCAAACGGATAATACTTTTTATGATGATTCGTCAATGCAGATGTATGACTGGTTGGCATTAATTGTTTGTTTCTTCGGCTTAATCATCAGGATTATTACCGTAGGTTACACTCCCGCCAATACTTCAGGGCGTAATACAGCAGAAGGTCAAGTTGCTGCGACAGTGAATAGTACCGGTATGTATAGTACTGTCAGACATCCATTGTATCTGGGGAATTATTTTATGTGGTTAGGTATCGCTGTATTTACTGGACATTGGTGGTTTATGGGTGCATTTACATTGGTTTACTGGTTGTACTACGAACGCATTATGGCGGCTGAAGAGAGCTTTATGATTGATAAATTTGGAAAAGGATATACTGATTGGGCTGATACAGTTCCTGCATTTATTCCTAATCTAAGTACATGGAAATCATCGTCCCTTTCCTTTAGTATTAAAAAAGTATTGAAGAAAGAAAAGAACGGATTATTGGCGATTTTTCTAGTCTTGTGGATAATGCAAATTTGGGCGACTTATCTCAAAACTGCGGAATTAAATTGGCAATCAAAGGCTGTATTTTTTTACGGGACAATCATTTCTGCTTTTATTTATCTTGTTCTGAAAGCGATCAAATACACGACATCGATGCTTAATGAGGAAGGAAGATAGGAAAAAAAACACCTTCTCGGGTACGAAAAGTGCTCGAGAAATCGTTTATTTGTGACGCCGACATCCCCCAGTTGGTAAAATTTACCCACTTGAAAATTGATAATCATGAGGTACCTTTTACTTGTAGTGTGTATGATGCCGTTGGTAGGCTATAATCAAAAAGCACTTTCGCTCGCAGAAGCTAAAAGAGAAGAGATCCTATTGGAAGCCGAAAAATACTTAGGATTGCATTACAGATCTACCGTCAAAAAGCAAGTTTTTGACTGCTCTGGCTATGTTAGGTTTTTGATGAAACATATTGGTAAGAACGTAACTAGAAGTTCTATTTCTCAAGTCCATGATGGTGCTCGAATTGCAAATATCAAAGATGCTCGACCTGGAGATATTTTAGTTTTCAAAGGTAGAAATGCGAGTAATAATCGTCCTGGACATGTAGGTCTGGTTCATCATTGGTCAAATGATACGCTATATTTCATACATTCGTCTGTCTCAAAGGGGATCTGTATAGATAATATGTACGACAAGTATTATGGCAAAAGATTTTTGCAGGTAAGAGATGTTATCGGAAATTGATATAGAGCCGCGAATGAGTGTGTTTTTTTGTTTTGTCTAATTGGACTATTGATGTATATTTACGTTGTAAACCAATTTGGTATGAAAAAAATCCTATTACTAACAATCGCTGTTTATTTACTTTTGCCATTTGGCGCTTTTTGTCAGGGAACTGAAAACGAAAATTTATCGAAAGTCAATGCTACATTTCATCAAGGAAGTATTGCTATTGATAAAAGTATTTCAACAAACAAAGGTACAACTACTGATCGTCAGAAAGCTAGTTCATCTTTATCTACTGCATGTATTGGCGAAGAAGGGTGTATCCCTGTAGCCACATGGTCAGTTTCCCAAAGAAGTGGTTTAAGGGCGCTTGACGATCCATTGTTTTGTCAAGGTGAAGAAGTGACTGTTTGTGTAGAATTCGTATATAATCAAGATAGCATAAGTAATGATTGGTTACAAGGGATGATTCCAGATTTTGGAACTGGCTGGGATTTAGCAGCTTCCAAAGTTTCATCACCGACTGGCCTACCATTTACACCGGTTTGGATTAATAATACCGATAGTACATGCACTCCGAAGACTAATGTTTTACTTCCCAATGTTTGCATCAGCAAAGACCCATTATCAGGTGTCTCTAGTTTATGTCATAAACGATGTCAGTCATGTGCATGTACAGATTCTTTGGCTGCAGGTAGTATTTTGCCAAGTGGATGGTACTGGAATACTCCGAAAGATACGATATCTGCAATCTCATGCAACCCGAATAATAATTATGGAATCGGATCTACCAAGTCAAATGTAAAATTATGTGTAGATCTCAAAGTGAAGACTTTTGCTGATGAATCAGACTGCGCGACAAACCGCGATCTAAGATTCCATTTTATAACAACTTCAGATGCATTAACGGGCTCTTGGAAAGATAACTTAGTTTTTTGCTTTGAAGATTATAAGCAGTTGGGTCCAAAGTGGGAAATTGATTGCAATAGGACACCTAAAGTGTTGGGTAATGATGTTGAATTATGTCATGAAGGCAAGATAAATATAGATATATCTAATGAAGATGGCTTAGGAAATATTGTAATCGATATCGCTCCCATTGATAACCCGAATGTCACTGGCGAAAATGCCTATGTTTTCCAAAATGGAAGTGGAATCATAAGTGATTACTTAGTTAATATCGGAAATAAGATCGAAGAAGTACTCTATATTGCAAGCCCGTCGTCTGTAGCATATCCATGTAGTGCAATACCCGATACATTTAAAGTGATATTATATCCATCATTGAAGGTCGAATTTGACAATCCTATTCTAAAATGTGTGGGGACTCCGTGTGTAACGCTCACGCCAAAAGTATCCGGCGGAACTGGGAAATACACGGGAACATTGATTCCTTATTCTCCAGCTTTTCAATGGGCGACAGGGCAAACTCCTAAATCTATCTGTGTAGATCCACTAACAGCGTCAATCTATACAGTAACGGTTACTGATGATAAAGGCTGTGAAGGGACAGGCGAAGCAAATGTAGTACCATCTAGAGTGACTTTTACCTTTGACCAAGAATATCTTGAACTTTGTCCAGAGGATGACTCTGTTTTTGTAAGCCTAATAAATATTGAATCAGATACAGACTCCACGATAGCGGTATGGAATGTTCCACCTGGTTTAAACGCGAATGGCAATAACAACGGTATTTGGATAATACCGGAATCAAGTTCGGCTGCTTTTTCCCCCTACACAGTAGTGGCAACGGTTATTGATAGCTCTGGCTGTGGACATGCGCAAAACTTTACCGTGGTAGTTTATGATACTACTTGGTTTTATCTTGATACACTTACCGTGACCGACAAAAGTTCAAAAGTGCAAAATATCATAAATCAAAATTACATGCCAGGTGGTTTTTGGGGTTTCCAGGTGATCGCTTTTCCTCCAGAAGTGAATATAACTTCAATCGACACTGTTGGTAATATTACATTTAATATGACTAGTGATAGCAGTCAGATTTTTGAAATCGTGTATGAGTTGTGCGACTATTGTAGTTGTGATACAAGTAACTATTATATTGATTATCAGCCGACTGTGAAAGTTGATGAAGCTTACTTAGATCAGGTTTCGATAAGTTATTTCCATGATGAAATTACGATAGAAAATACATCCAATATAGTAGCTAGCGTCTCGATTATTGATGCGTTGGGACGAATTGTTTATACTGATGGAATTCAAAACAATCCGATTAGCACCAAAATCTTGGATTCAGGTGTATATTATGTAATTATCAGAACAGGGATTAACACTTTTACTAAGATAATCAGCGTAGTGCGTTAATAAGTACTACCCTCAAATTGATCATATATATGGCTTTGATAAGTGGTATTTTACCGTGGCATCGTCGATCTAGGGTCAAATACAAAATCCTGCACAGTCGCAAGATAGATTGAAAGTATTTCAGTCTTATCTTATAATGCTAAACACAAAATTCTGGATAGACTGATAGTTGTCTTATTGAAACAATAGGACAAATACGGGTTATGCACGGGTTATGTACGGGTTATATACGGGGGAGCTACGGGGGAGCTACGGGGGAAGGTCGGGACAACCTCGGGACAACTAGTAATTTCTACAGGGCAAAATAGCGATTTGCGTCGAGCTGAAATCACTATAGATGGTACGCAATTAATCCTAAAAGAACGAAACATTTTGCAAAGTTAAAGCAAAAATAATCAAACAACTCATTTTTATTTTTAGTAGATTTATATATTGGCGCTATTGAAGGCAACTTCATAAAAAGGTTATTTAAGGTTGATGACACAATCGCGTAATCTCCCCAAAAACAAAATAATCTTTGGCATTGCTTTGTAGGTATTTTTTAACTTTGTCGTATATTGCATTCAAATGGTACATAATTGGTATATTTATGAGTCGGTAAAAATTCATTAATAGACTGATTTTCAATAATGTGCACGATCTTTTTTCATTTTTTTTTAACAGCTCAACACGTCACATTTAATATTATTTCTGTACACCTTTTTTTAAAACTTTACAAAACATATGAGCAGATCAAATAGAAGACACTTTCTTCGGAGTTTTTCGGCAGGCGTGCTCACTGCAGCCATCACACCAGAAGTATTATCTGCTCGAAACCGCTCTGAAACAAGAGAGCAAATACAACGGTTAAAGAGATACTCGGCAAACGATCAGATCCAGATAGCTATTATCGGCGCTGGAGGAATGGGTCTCGCTGACACAAATACTGCATTAAAAATACCAGGCGTAAAAATAGTTGGCGCTTGCGATCTATATGATGGTAGGCTCGCCGAAGCCAAAAAATTGTACGGTGCTGATCTATTTACGGCCCGCGATTATCGCCGTATCATCGAACGTGAAGATATAGACGCTGTCATTATAGCAACACCCGATCATTGGCACAAGGATATATCTGTCGCTGCCATGGATGCTGGAAAAGCCGTTTATTGTGAAAAACCTATGACACATGATGTCCTGGAAGGTAGTGCCGTTGTAGAAGCTCAAAACCGAAACAAAGTCGTTTTTCAAGTTGGGAGTCAAGGATTAAGTTCGTTGGGCAATGAGAAGGCGAGAGAGCTTCTTGCGAGTGGTGCCATTGGTAAGCTCAATTATGCGGAAGGGTTTTGGGCACGTAATTCGCCAGAAGGCGCATGGCAGTACAAAATTCCAACTGATGCATCTGAGAAAACAGTAGATTGGAAGTCGTTTTTAAACCAGTATCCAGATAGACCATTTGATGCCAAAAGATTCTTTAGATGGAGATGCTACAAGGATTATGGCACAGGCGTCTCGGGAGATCTATTCGTTCATTTATTTTCCAGTCTTCATTTTATTACTAACTCAAAAGGACCACAGAAAATCATGGCGATGGGAGGAATCAGGTATTGGAATGATGGACGTGAGGTGCCTGATTTGTTGATGGGCATGTTTGATTATGCAGAAGCAGCTGAGCATCCTGCTTTTAATCTTTCTCTCCGTGTAAATTTTACTGACGGTACAGCTGACAGTACTTACCTCCGTTTAGTAGGTAGTGAAGGCAGTATGAATGTAGAATGGGATAAAGTAACTTTGATTCGCAATAAGTCCTATGAAGTTAACGATGATCCGCTGGCCGCTACCAAACTCAATCAAGGCAAATCAGACACTCAAAGAAAACTAATCTTACCACCTGACACTACCATTTATAAGGCAGAAGATGGATACAAAGGCGCTCACTACGACCATTTCAATAACTTTTTTACGGCCATTAGAGAAAAATCAACTGTTGTGGAAGATGCCGTTTTTGGATATAGAGCTGCTGCTCCAGCACTACTTTGCAATGATAGCTATTATACCGACAAAGCGGTGAAATGGGATCCCATTAATCTAAAAGTAGCATCTAAGTAATGAATAAAAATTTCAAAGGTTTAGTGTCATTAATAACCGTGTTGGCGCTACTTCATGCGTGCAATATCCAACAAGGCTTGCATAAGGCCGTTACGGAAAATGATAATGTGCTTACCAAAGGCGAAAAAACAGAAGGATGGAGATTGTTGTTCGACGGTAAAACGCTTCGTGGCTGGCGCATGTATCAAAACAAGGAAGCTGATGCTTGGGGAGTGAAAGATGGCGAACTGTACTGCAAAGGAAATGAAACAGATAAGAGTGACCTTCGAGCAGACATCATTACAACAGATCAGTATGAAAATTATGAATTGTCTGTAGACTGGAAGATTTCACCGGAGGGTAATAGTGGCATCATTTACCATGTTTCTGAAAAATACGACGCAGCATATCTCAGTGGGCCTGAGTACCAATTAATAGATGATATTGGTTTCCCTCAGCAGCTTGAAGAATGGCAAAAAACAGCATCAGACTATGCCATGTACAATGCTACATCGAGACCTACTAGGCCTGTGGGTCAATATAATACTTCTAAAATCGTCGTCAACGGTACCCACCGCGAATATTGGCTCAATGGGATCAAAGTGCTGGATTTTGAAGTTTGGACGGATGATTGGAATCACAGAAAATCTACTGGCAAATGGAAAAACACACCCGAATATGGTTTGGCCAAAAAAGGGCATATTTGTCTCCAAGATCATGGCGGTGGCGTATGGTTTAAAAATATTAAAATCAAAACTCTTTGACAAATTGTACTCAAGCGGTGATCAAAAAAATATGAGCTAACTAATTTGCAATCATAAAAACGAAGCTCAAATATTCGATATCACGTGCAGCAATGTACTCTTACTTTTTTCGTCAAAATGCCCAAAAGTTAAAGTAATCATAAATTCAAAACAATACTTAGGACTCCACGTTTGTTTAATATTATTAACATTTTAATTAAACAAAAAAATGAAATCATTAATTATTGTATTGCTTGCAAGCGTTGCATCGACATTTGCTATTGGTCAAGGAAAAGATATCGTAGATATCGCCTCCGGTTCTAAGGACCATACTACGCTTGTTGCAGCTGTTGCCGCTGCAGACTTGGTAGCTACACTAAAAAGCGCTGGGCCTTTTACCGTTTTTGCACCGACAAACGCAGCGTTTGACAAATTGCCTGCTGGAACAGTGGCTACATTATTGAAGCCAGAAAACAA
>JANMMV010000157.1:0-2997 GCA_031373565.1 Saprospiraceae bacterium | reverse complement strand
GAATATCGCCCGTAATGGTGGTTTGCTTAGTGCAGGTGGTGTTTATGCCCCAGAGATTTCCTATTTTGATGAAAATGGTAATTCTGTAACTTTTGACCATACCGTTCTTCCTAAAGAAACTGTCTTGATCAATCCACGTTTAGGCTTTAATTACAAAGTAGAAAAAGATTTGCAATTGAGAGGTGGATCTGGTATGTTTACAGGTCGATTACCATTTGTTTGGATCGGAAATCAAGTAGCAAATCCAGCATTTTTCTTCTATTGTGTCACCGCACCTAACTTCAAGATGCCACAAGTTTGGAGAAACAATCTCGGTATCGATAAGCAGTGGAAAGGTGGATGGAACACTACTGTAGACTTATTGTATACAAAAGATATCAACGCACAGATGACACGTAACTATGGACTCAATAAGCCGCTTGGTGTATTGGGTGGCCCTGGTAGTAGACCTATCTATCGTCCACAAGACCGTGCTCAGATATTTGGTGGTGCTACTAATGCATATGTATTTACTAACACAGATCTTGGATATAGCTTTAACGCATCAGCTCAAATTCAAAAGACTTGGGAGTCTATGAGTTTAATGGTTGGTTACAACTATCTTGATGCAAAGGATGCTGCTTCTATTGATGCAGAAATCTCATCTGATGCTTATGATCGCAATCCTGCCAATGTTGATAATACGAACATAGGTAATCTTACGCCATCACTTTATGGTAATAAGCATAGAGTTATCGCTGCAGCTACTAAGAAATTTACGTACAGTGAAGGCAAAATGGCGACCACTGTTAGTTTATTCACTGAGTATGCACAAGGAAATCGATACAGTTACACCTATGCTGGAGATATCAACAATGATGGTTCAGGTTTGAATGACTTAATGTATATCCCTTCTGATCGTGATATCGACATGATGACATTTTCAGGTACAAATGCAGCTGAGCAACGTGCAGCTTTTAAGAGCTACATAGCGCAGGACGAGTATCTTTCTGCTAATATTGGTAAGTTTGCTGAGAAGTATGCGACACTTGCACCGTGGTACAATCACTGGGATTTGCGCCTACTTCAGGACCTAAGTATCCAAAACACCAATAAATTGCAATTAAGTATCGACATTCTTAATGTTGGTAATTTGATTAATTCTTCATGGGGAGTTCGCCAGTTAGCTTCATACACTGGTTTGGCTCAGCCAGTAGCTGTTGCCGTTACTAATTCAGTGCCTACATACACTTTTGACGTATCACAAACGTCAACCTACTTTGACGATTTTAACATCCCTAGCAGATGGCAAATGCAAGTAGGATTGAGATATATCTTTAAGTAAGACGATGATAATAATGGCTTCCTAGCCATCGTAGTAAAAAGGTACTATCGCATTTAGGTGTGGTAGTACCTTTTTCTTTACATTGCTATACTTTGTTTTTTTTTCGTGCTTTTGTGGCTAAACCAAATGTAGAAGTTAGAAGTCAGAAATGCTGCCTTTGTTTCCTTTGTAACATGATGGTTCAAATACGCTGTTTCCAAGCTAATTATCTTTGCGGTTCAAAAAACGTTACATTTGCTATGTTTAGCCTAATTATTTCTAAAAACCAAGTGATTATGAAGCAGTTTCAAATTTATGCTATCATTTCTATGATTTTTGCAGGCCTTACTTCAGTCATTGCGAAGGCTGGTCTTAAAAATGTGAGTAGCGATACAGGTTTAGCGGTCCGAACGAGCTTTGTTTTTGTACTTATCTGGTTAAATATATTTGCATTTAGCCACTTGAGAGATTTCAGTAGCTTGACAAAAAAAGATGTCTTTTTACTTGGGCTTTCGGGCGTCACGACTACTATTTCTTGGATTTTTTATTATCGAGCTATCAAAATCGGGAATGTTTCAGAAGTTGCACTTATCGACAAAGGAAGCATAATCATTACACTGCTCCTTTCGTTTCTATTTCTAAATGAACAATTCACGTGGAAAATTGCCGTTGGTGGATCACTGATCATCGCAGGATTACTTATTTTGACAATCAAGTAATCGATTATTTTTTTTTGGTAGCTCACTACCGAAAAAGTTGCTTTGATGATTATATGATAATTACTTTTTATTATTAGCTTTACCATCAAGTAACAATCATAAAAATCAAGCCAATATGCAAAGACGCACATTTGTAAAACATTCATCGATCATCGCCACTACCGCTATGGTTTCGCCATCTTTTGCCATCGGCATAGATCGTTTCAAGGAGCAGAAAGTTAAGGTAGGTTTCATAGGAGTCGGTGCTCGTGGTTCGGGAACACTCGAATTAGCCATCAATCGAAATGATGTATTAATCACCGCCATTTGTGATATCGATGTAGATGCTTGTGAAATTTCTAGAAAAGTGGTCGTCGACAAAGGTCAGCCATCACCAAAAATATATAATGCAGGTCCAGAAGCCTACAAAGACCTTCTCATGTCGAAAGACGTAGACGTTGTCTTTATTTGCACCCCTTGGGAATGGCATACTCCTATGTCACTTGCTGCCATGGACGCTGGCAAAGCGGTAGCCTGCGAAGTCGCTGGTGCGATGAGTATCGACGAATGTTGGCAGCTTGTACGCACATATGAACGAACAAAGACGCCATTTATGATTATGGAAAACGTGTGTTATCGACGTGATGTAATGGCTGTCCTTAACATGGTTAGAAAAGATGTATTTGGTGAGATGGTCCACCTTGAAGGAGGTTACCAGCATGATCTTAGGGAAGTGAAGTTTAACGATGGCAAGCAATATTATGGTGGTGGAGTGGAGTTTGGAGACAAAGGTTACAGCGAAGCTCGGTGGCGTACTGGACATTCAGTTTATCGCAATGGAGATTTATATCCTACGCATGGGATCGGCCCTGTAGGATCTATGATTGATAATAATCGGGGCAATCGTTTTGAATACCTTACTTCTATGGCATCCAAAGCTCGTGGTCTGCATAACTATGTGGTTGATCATCCCAAAGGTGGTGAAAATCATCCTAA
>JANMMV010000125.1:0-1888 GCA_031373565.1 Saprospiraceae bacterium | reverse complement strand
CAAACAAACAAACAACAAAAGTGACCAACAGTCGCAGAAGAAGACGGTAACCGGCGGTGGAAACCAGGAACAAAAGACTTGAATGCATTTAAGAGGAAGTAACTTTGAGCAATTTCAAAGTTGAATGCTTTTTTGGCAGACAAAGGAAGATTGGTATCACCGTTAATCCTATTGGCTTCAGTTGCTAATTGAACTCCATGCTCACCCAAATATTCAATTGAATCATCGCGCATTAAGCGCCCCTGTTCAACATAAACCTGCTTTAATGCCGGATAGAACATTCCCGGAGGCCCCCGGACAAGTAGAGATCGTTTCAGAGGTTGGTCTTCAAAGTAACCATAAGCATCAACCATTCCCACAACTTTACAATTGTTCTTCTCAAACGACTTACTAAGAGATTGAAGATCAATATTTTCTGCAACCGGGTAAAAAACATCTCTCAGGCGCCCCATGACTCCATTTTCAATCACGTCCACTCGGGAATCCGCCGAAAACACACGAGCACCCGGCTGGGTGGGGGTAGAATATCGAAACGTTTGATAATAGTCAAAGAATTTTGGTGTTTTCAATCCATGAGATGAAAAAGCAAAATTATTATAACCATCTTTCAATGCGGAGGATTCGAAAACAAAACTCAGCATGGAAGTTTTGGTATAACCTGAAAGTAATGCATATGACGCTTTATATGCGTCACTAAAAGAAGTGGAAAAATCTTGCAAGGCATGTTCGCCCTGAAATGTTTCAAGAACACAACTGATCTCAGGGAACTCACCTAATCCCCGTGCATTGAATTTAACAACAGTTTGCCTTGAACTTGTCTCAAGTATTTCCACCATGCTTGGCGAGGTCAATTCCCAGCCAGCTTGGGGGCAAGACCACTTAAAAATCGCTCTTTGGTGCACACTTCCATATTCGAAAATATAATCATCAGACAATATTGAGCTATAAACACGAGACTGTGGATCAGATAAAATATTTAATGAATCACGTTTCAATTGAGGTGATGTGATAAAAGCTTCAGTTCGGAAAACATTGAGATCGTCCAAAGCAACCATTTCTAGCAGAGCGGAATTTCTTTTACCCGAAACACTTTGATGAATAGTTGTAGGTTTTTGAATCTCTAAACCATAAATTTCAACTACCACCGGGAACGAAGCTTCGCTATTTGCTTCAAGAGGCTGTTCGACAATTTCAAACCCATTCAAACTATCTCCTTTAACAACGATCGTGCAGGTAGAAAGTCCGCCAAAGCAGTTTTGCACAGCTACTGATATTTCATTAATCCCAGGGTATAATATAAAATCATAATCCCGCAGAATATAAATTCCTTTTTGGCCCCCGTTGTGTGGGAAGACGGTCCGACTGTTAATCCAAACTTGAGGGGCAGTATGCAACTTAACTTGCGTGACATCAGCAATGGCATCGTAAATATCAATATCTAATTTAGCCAATCCACCCGTCAAGTTGCAATTCGCAACCTTAACCATGGGCACAATTTGCTTGCGCGGAACAAATGATATATTTTCATAATGAAAGGTGGCTGAACCATCCGCCGCAATCAATGGTTTTTTGAGCTTCAACTCAATAGGAAGTAATTCGACTTTTATCAAATCGGAAGTGCTATACGAATTAAATTGACCATCACCTGCCTCGACATAAAACGCCAAATCTTGCGATTTGTAAACGTCGGGAGAAAGTTCCACAAAAAAGAAATTTTGATTGTCACCAAAAGATGATTCCCAATCTTGTTTGGTCATTCTCTTGTATTCAGAGTCACCTCTTACTTGATTATAAAAATTATGTGTAGAGTCAATACTATCAAAACCAACAACTTCAGTTGCATCCAGGCCATACTCATTGGGACTTGACCATACTCTTACACCAGGAC
>JANMMV010000124.1:0-4829 GCA_031373565.1 Saprospiraceae bacterium | reverse complement strand
CAAAAGAACAACAAGTCCTAATGATTTTTGGTGGTGGAGAAGTTAGCTCGAACGCAGTTAATGCTGGAGATTTGCCTTCTACTGAGAAGGAAAACAGCAAAAAAAATGCCAGTATTTTCATTATATTTCTATTTAATATTGATCAATATCTTTGGAGAATTAAGCGTCATACACCTTAAAAGAATAACAGATGCAAGATTAATTTTAATAAACAGTAACTTCTTGATCCACAAAATTAAGTAATATTAAATTAATATAGATTTAACATAAAGTTAAAGTGTGCAATATTTTCCAAATAATAAAGGGGCTAAAAGTAAAATCTACTTCCATCCCCCTCTCGGTATTAGAACTTGTTCTAAAGGTTATCTAGTAAGTTTTAATGAAAGTAGAAGTCCATTGCCTATGAGCGTTTGTCATTTTGATAATATAGAAACCTGCAGGCAAATCAAGGATGTCGATAGAAAATTTATTTACGTCTATGATCATGTCTTTTGAATATACTGCATGTCCTTCTCTTGAATAAATTTGGATCGTGCTTGCCTTGTCATATTCAGCATCCGTCTTCAAAACTATTCTTGAGCTAGTAGGATTTGGATAAATGGATGGTGGAGCGACCGGATCTACTTTAATTTGTTTAATAAACTTAGCTTTACATTCTTTACCGTTCACATCATGTCTAATCACAATCATACATATTTGGTACTCACCCGGTAGTGAGAAAGTGAAGTTAACTGGATTCATTCCTACGGATGTTAATGTAACACCCAGAGGTTGAATTTCCCACACTACTTTATCGCATTCAGGATCAAACGTACCTAATGGCTTGAAGGTGTATACCGGGCCTACGTTTGTACACATGATACCTTTATCCACTTCTTTTTCAAAATCCAAATTGCACAAGCATTGCTCGGCCTGTGTGTCACAGTTCGGCAATAGCACTTCGGATTCGATTTCACAACAGTTTAGCCCTTCTTCATCATGAAGTATAATTTTGACGCAATTGATAGAATTTGGAGTAGCAGGAGCACCTATCGGAACGGTAAATGGTCCAAATGTTTGATTTGGTCCAAGACTTCCCGTAAATACATTAAGATTATATCCAGCCAAGGCTGGATTACACCATTTTATATATGCGCTGCTCACCACATTCGGTGTGTTGTTTGTGATGGTCATTTGTATAAACCAATTACCCTCCTTGCAGATAACTTCATACTCCATTAGCCCACAGTCGCTGCACTGCAACGAAACTGTATCTCTACATATCGTGCCAGTTGGTCCTATCCACTTTATCTCTAACTTGGTTATAGTTAGATCAGATTCACTTACACAAATAGTGGGAAGTGTTTCATATCCATCTGGCAGATAGTCCCCATCATAGTCAAGATTGATCAAGGTCGGTGTATACAAGGTTGGTATCCAATTTGTACCAGATGCGGTGTTCATATTAACTGTTTGGCCTGTCGTGATGACGCACAGATTGACCCCAGTATACACATTTGGTTGGCCATAATTATTGAGAACGATGGCATAGCAACAACTATCTTCCCCTATTGCCACTTGTTCAACACCATGAACATATACGCTATCGCAAGGGTCACAACCTGGGATAAATATACAATGCAATGAATCAAGCGCACAACACAGAGCATCAGCATGCTGCTCAGGATTTTGCTCATGTGCGGTAATACTGTAGCACAAGTATTGGTTTTGATAAAGATTGGCATTAAATGTCACCACTAGCGTCGTGCATTGACCTGGCAACAAGGCTGGCGACAAATTGAAAGGGAAAGGCCCCAGTCCACTCGGCGTCAAAGGATTCAAAACAAAATAACCAATAGGGTATGATGCTGAAACAGGGTTGCAGATGGTAAATTGATATACCATTAAGTCCAAATCACATATCATAGTATCACTTGCAATGTACACACAATCGCCATCAGGATCGCAATCCAAATGCAACGTATCCATACAAATCACCATTTCAAGTGAATCATACCAATTGATAACGATGTCAACTCCGCCAACATTAAAACCATTAAAACATAAGTCTATTAATCCACTCACATTACCCGTATCTAATGGCATACCTGGATTTATATTCGTAATGGTTACAGAGTTAGCACTGCTTCCGATGATTTGATATCCCGCTAAAATAGATGGGAAATTAATGTTCATATTGGCATTTAATGCCGTCAGCGTAACTGCGTATAAAGGATTAACGCCTAGATAATAATTGAAAGAAAAACAACAACCTTCACCTGGTATGGTATCCGCTGTCACTTCTGAATCACTATCTTCACAGCATAGAATTGTTTCCAGAATCAATGCATCAGAAGTGTCGACACATCCATATGATGTATAACCTTTGAGATTGTAAATTCCAGGTTGAGTCGCCATCAACATACTCATATTTCCGCCTGGCATAATATTGGTGCCATTAAAACACCACTGATACATGGCTAGACCTTCAGGTCCACACAACTTAAACGGCGAGCAAACCTTATAGCAACCTGTGGGGACATAACAGAGATCCGGTAGCGAATGTACAATAGTCGTTGCGGAATTAGAACATCCTGAAATAGTGTCTGTCGCAATAACCGTGTATGTCCCCGCTAAGGTGACGACTATCGCAGTCGTTGTTGCTCCCGTATTCCAAAGATACCGAACACCTGGCAGAATAGGACTTACTTGCAAAAGATTTGGTGTTCCTTCACAGAGCGTATCATTTGCTATGATGCTTACAACAGGTGAAGTATCAAGTTGGATAAACCAAGGCGCAGAGATACCAATACATCCATTTGCATCTTTGATTTTGTAATAGATGGTGTCATAGTAATTATTGTAGCACAACATGATGGTGTTCACAATTTGGCCAGCGATTGTATCTTGGCTTTCGTCCAACCAATTGTACATAGCATTTGGTTCTTGATTGCCCGTGAGGGTAATACAATCAGTATCACAGATGTAATGACTTCCACTGATTGTTGCTACTGGCAATGGTAATACCGTTATTTCGACTCCTTCAATTTCTTTTTTACATCCATTGATATCAGTGACAGTGACACTGTAAGTACCAGCTGTTGTGACTTGAATCACTTGGGTAGTAGCTCCATTAGACCATAAATAAGACGCGGCTAATGGCGCAGTGAGGGTCGCGGTATCTCCTTGACATATAGATTTATCATCTACTGTAATCGGACCAAACGTGAACATAGGATGTACCATCACAGTTTGCATGGATGTACAAGTACATCCGTAGATATCTGTCATTGTGAGGGTAATTATTTTAGGGCCAGAAGTCGTATATGCATGGAATGGCGATTGTCCACCATTGTTACTACCATCACCAAATGTCCAGAAATAGGATATTATATTGGCCGTAAAACTTGGAATAAACTGGACGTCTTCATTGATACATAGAACAGGTTTACTTAACGTAAATGCACAATTGGGTTTGACGGGTACAATAATAGGAAGCGTAACGGATACTACGCAACCAGCTGCAGAAATGACTGTTAGCATGACACTTTTCGGACCTGACGAAGCGTATACGTGACACGGATTGGCACCACTACCCAAAGGAGAACCATCACCAAAATCCCATATTCTGTTTACAATTGTATGTCCCGGCAATACGGTAGATAAGTCATTGAAGCAGAAAGTGTCACAACTATTTGTAAAGTTAAATCTCGGCGCTAACGGTATGCATACCGAAACGGGTATCGTGATTAAACAGGTGGGAGGGACAGGTGGTGCAGCAGTATTCGGTACTGTTCCAGTAGCATAAACAACTCTGCAACCCGCTGTTGTATAGGTGTGCGTTGGGGTTTGTAAAGGACCAGTATATGTAGCATTATTGAATGGTGGATCTGCAAAATTCCAAGATATGGCGGTGAAATTTGGTGTAGGCGTGAAGGTTGCTTGATTACAAGTTGGGTTTCCATAATTGACAGAGATGGATGCAGCTTGTGGGCTACAACCAGGTTGACCTCCACCAGGACAGCTATCTTGAACCACTGTAATTATGTTGCTGGTGTTCATACATCCTGTGGCGTTATCAGTTACTTTTACTTGGTAAGTAAAATTGGCTACCACATTGGTATTGGGGTGGGTCAAAGTGTGACCCATAGTGACAAAAGCTGGGGCGACAACCGGCCCGCCATTACAAGTCCACAAATAGCTATAGCTTGGATTTGTCATTGCAAAAATTACAACCGAACCGCCAGGTATGCATAAACCCGTAACATCAGGTGTAGAGATGCTGGCTACTGGCAATGGTGCATTTGAAGCCGTAAAAGACGAAGCTGATGTACAACCATTTAGCGCCGCAGTAACAGTATATGTACCTGCTGATGAAATAGATGTTGTTTGAAGTAGCGATCCAGTTGACCATGCATAAGTGGCTCCCGGAGGTGCGTTTGCATTGAGAATGGCTGTGACTCCTGGACATAGTAGACCTATTTGGTTGATGGCAACAGATAGGTTTGTTAAAATTAACGCCTTAGAAATCGCTTGTGTCACCCCGCAAAGTGAAATTGTGCAAGTGAGCGTAACGGGGCCCGGCGTATTGTTCCATTGAACTTGTATATTTGGGCTACCTTGGTTTATGATACTACCTAAAAGTGGATTTGACAACGACCAAGTTATGATAGCGTCTGGATCTTGTGGAGGTAACAGACTATAATTATTGAGTGCATTTATACAAGCACTACTTCCAGAGATGACAAGTGGTCCTTGAATGTTTTTTTTCAGTGGGACTTTTATGATTGCTGTGGACATGCACATTGGATCATTGATCATCATTTGGGTCAATGATATCGAATATGGCC
>JANMMV010000018.1:0-3745 GCA_031373565.1 Saprospiraceae bacterium | reverse complement strand
ACAACTACATATAATATCAGTACAGGCACTAATCAGGTTTGGTCAGGTACCATCTGGCAATAGAGATATCTTTAGTATTATTTTATGAATATTTTGATTTTTAATTTAGGCATGGATAAAAACGATGCCCCACTTGCCTTCACCATTGACTGGGTCAATGAATTTGCGAAGCACTGTGATCGTGTTATTGTTTTATCTTTGAGATCTGGTGATTACGCTATTGCGGAAAATGTTCAGGTATTTGATATCGGACATCAAAAGGGCTACTCTAAACCAAGACTGCTATTTAATTTCTATTATTATTTATTCTTTCTACTTTGGAAATACAAAATTGATGGTGTTTTTTCTCATATGAATCAATTGTTTTCTGCCCTTGCAGGTTTTGTTTTGAAACTTAAAGGTATTCCTTTAGTTACTTGGTATGCACATGCAAGTGTAACCACATCTCTTAAAGTGGCGCATTATTTTTCAAAATTTATGGTTGCTAGTGTTTATGACGCCTATCCCTATAAAAAGGGAAAATTAAGGGTAATAGGTCAAGGTATCGATACTGGTTTATTTATGAAAAAGGTTAGTATACATCCTGAAAATTTAATTCTATATTCTGGTAGAATTTCAAAGGTAAAGAGTATTGATACATTAATAGAAGCTTTTGCCAAAATACGATCTAGTTCTTTAATCTTACAGATTGTAGGTGATGCAATTTCATCCGAAGATAAGAGATATCTTGAAGATCTGCGATTTTTGGTTAGAACTCTTGAAATTCAAGATTTTGTTAAATTCGAACCATCTAAACAAAGAAGTCTTCTACCTGATTTAAATAATCTTTGTGCTGTATATGTCAATATGACTCCGTCTGGTTCAGGCGATAAAGTGGCTTGGGAAGCAATGGCATGTGAAACACCTACCATAGTAGCTAATACAGGAATGATAGAAACCTTAGGAAAATATGAACGCATTTGTCTTTTTGAATACAGAAATGCAAATGACTTAGCTGACAAGATTGTAAATATTCTGCATTTATCAGAAATAGAAAGAAATGAGATGGGATCATATCTAAGAAGTCAGGTGGCTAAACTCCATAGCCTAGAAGCTTTACCACAGAAAGTATTAAGTTTGTTTTAATGTATATATTGATTATCTTGTACATATTATTACTTCTTGTAGAAGGACTATTGGGCTTGGGACCCATTGTTGAATTTGGTGATTTTAGTTTAAGCTATCATCTTTTACTCTTGATGATGATAAATATAGTTTCCTTATTGCGTTTTGTTGTAAAACCTAATCTAATCCCTATTTATAATGAGATTTTCATGTATTATGTAGGAATAGTATTAACGTTTATTCCTGTTTTGATTTTTCATAGCCATTTGGCGATGGGTGGTTTGAGCTTAATGTTACAGTTCATGCTCCAATCATTATTAATATTAATTCTATCTAAGACTTTCGGCAGTAAATCGGTAGTGAGGTTTCTTCAGTTCTTAATTATTTTCGCTTTTGTTAATTGTGCGACAGTTTACGGCTCTTATTTTTTTCCTGATGCATTTCGGGGCATTGCTGAAGTACATGGCTATTTTGGGTATAATACTTCTGATCCAGATAGGATTATTAGAGCCTTTGGCATCATGGGTGATGCTGCTCCATGGTTTCTATCTTTTTTTTCCGTTCTGTATTTGTATCTGAGAAAATATTTAATTAGTATTTTCTATGGTCTTACCTGCATTCTTGGCGCATCTCTTGGTGCAACTGCTTTGTTAATCATGGCAGTACTATTATTTTTCTTTTTAAAATCAGAAAATAAGTTCAGGTTTATTTTTCGATTCTTTAGCTTGATTTCATTAGTCATGCTTGTGGTGTTTGCGATCAAGCCGGAATTATTTTTAGATATTTCCGTTGTAAAAAGAATTACAGACCCAGCGATGTACAAAAGCGCTTCTGGAGCTCAAAGATTATATACGTATGGATTAGGGATTAACATGATAATCCAAAGTCCTTTTTGGGGTAGTGGATATGGTACTTTTTTATATAACTTAAAGAGTAGTTTGGGAAATGAATTCTTTAACCTGAAATTTGGGAACGGTGCATTATCTAATGCTAATAACCAGTTTTTGCAAGTTCTTTATGAAGGAGGTATTATTCTATTTATACTATTCGTTTTTATGGTCAGAAGAATATTGCTCATTTTTGTTAAATATGCTAATTGGGATCAATTACAGGATAAAATGATTGAATTTAAAAAAGCTGCATTCGTTTGGTTTTTGGCATTGGTACTTATGAATCAGACCGCTGTCTGGATGGTGCCAAGTATGCTATGGTTGCTAGTTGTTAGTCTGATTGGTATATCCATCTATGTAAATAAGAATATTAAATTTTATGAGGGTAATTCACCTGACAGTCACCATTGACCGCGGAGGTAGTGAGAATCATCTGATATCTCTGATAGAGCAACAAGTGCAAAACAATTATCAGGTTTTGGTAGTATATCTTAAGGGAGACCCTTATTGGGAAGTTCATTTGCATAATTTGGGGGTAAAAACAGTAAAGCTTTCTTTATTTTCAAGTTGCTTACAATTATCAAAAATAATTTCATTTTATAAGCCGACAGTTTTGCATAGTCACTTGCAAACGACTGAAATTATCTCAAGATTAACCTTACTATTTCACCCTAGATTGAAGTTTATAATATCTAAACATAATGACGAGGATTCAAGATTTTTACCGAATGTTATTCAAAAATATTTCTACAAATTCATTGCATTGAGAGCTTCAAAAATTATTGCAATATCTGAAAACGTAAAATTATTTTGTACTGAACGATTAAATATAATGCACGAGAAAGTGAAGGTCGTCTATTACGGAATTGATTCTTCATTATATAATGCTGTAAATTTTGGTAAGGAAGAAATTGATGCTTTAAAGACTGACTTGAAAATCAGCAGTTCTGATTTTATTGTAGGCACTATAGCACGATTACATCCACAAAAATCTCTAGACACCCTGATTAATGCAATGGATATTATTGTAAATGAAAAAAAAATACTTAATATTAAGTGTGTTATAGTTGGTGAGGGTGAATTGAAAGAACTTCTAAAAAAGCAGGTCCAGAATTTACAACTTACAAATCATATAACCTTTACAGGGAAAAGAGGTGATGTAGCAAAAGTCTTGCAAATATTTGATGTTTTTGTACTGTGTTCCATTTATGAAGGTTTGGGACTCGTTTTGCTGGAAGCTATGAGCGCTAAAGTGCCAATAATAGGGACTCGGGCCGGCGCTATACCCGAAATTATTGGTAGTGACGGAATTATCATCGATACGAAAGACTCAATAGCTCTTGCAAATAGAATTCTATTTACCCAAGAAAATGATATCGCAATGCAAGAGATGGTTGAACAAGCGCATCGAAAAATTGTACAGCAATTTTCTTTAGAACGTATGTTTTTAGAGACTGAAGAAGTTTATAATTAGAGTATATGCCGTATCACAGTCTTTTCCGAAAGGCGATTATTTTTTTATAAAAAGCACGTAGTATTTTTCAAGCGGCAAGACACCATAATATATGATGATGTTGGTTCATATTTTTATAAGATAATCCTGCTTTGGAGAGTCCAAAGTCCTTTGTTCGACATTGGCCTAGCAGAATGTTGTCATTAACCTATGTTCAATCAGAGTGCATACCCTGTGTTGTGTGGTGAAATTTTTAATTACTGGGAAAGCCGAACTGGCCTTATCGTGATTGGAAGTA
>JANMMV010000071.1:0-9193 GCA_031373565.1 Saprospiraceae bacterium | reverse complement strand
CCACCATTAGCTAAACTTAAACTACCGCAACCGCCATAATATATTGCCCATACCGGATCCCATGTACCTGATGAACTAATTGAAGTACCTAATTGTACGGCTGCTTGATCAATAACAACATGGAACCAAACAGTTGGAAGTTGGTTTGATCCGCAAGCAGAAACTTCTGTTTCAGGACATGCCGCCTCTAAACAACCATTAATGATTATTGGCGTAAAATCACCACAATTTTCATCAGTAGGGTTTGTCGTATATATAGTAGTAGCATCAGCACATTCTTCTGCTAATGGGCACTGATTGATTTCATCTAACATGATCGTAAATGAACCACAGTCAGCAGTAGCAGAAGCTACTTTGATCCAAACTTCTTCTCCTGGATCAAAACATCCTACCTTTAATGTAACAGGTAGCGGTCCGCAAGATACTGATGTCGGTTGGAACAAACCTCCCGGTGCTGTAGCACTACCCCCTAAAACTTCTACTGTTGTCGGGCCAGAGATATTAATTCCCGTTACTGTAACTTCAAAACCAACTTCTGAACCCGTAGTATATCTATACCAAACCGCACCATCATGTGTAGATCCTGAGCAAGATGCATTTGCAACATCTGCTCCCGGACCGTCATTAAAACCTAATGCACAGCAGGTCGAACTTTCATGACTATCGCCAATTCCTAATACATATGGAGGACGCGGACTACTCGGGTCTGGGTCATCGTTTTCAGGGAATACATTCTGAATTATATTGAATGAAAATGGACCGTCATTAGGATTTGCAACTACTAAATAATAAGTGGCACCACCTGTTACTGGTATATTCGGTGTATTGGCTGCGGTATTACAACCAGGAGCTAAAACAGTAGGAGTACCTGGTCCACATGGATTACCACTGAGAATACTATAGTAAAATCCTCCCGTCATTTCAGTGATGTCAATAGAAGCTGCATCAGCATCAACCGTAAATGTAAACCACACTGTAGGATCGGATCCATACATACATCCACCGACGTTGAAGGTTTCAGGACATGCATTGGTATTACAACTGAGGGTTGGAACTGGCGTACAGAAAATACCTGCTATATCAATTACAATGGCATCATCACAGTTATCTGAGAGAGGACCAGAAGGACAAATTCTATCATCGACCAATTGCGTCAGGTCAATGGTAAAATCACCTGCATTTGCCGAAGGTCCTGATATTTGTAGATCGTAAGTGCCTGGGGCTAGACATTCCAGTGGAACATCAGCCCTAACAGCTCCGCAAGCAGTAACTTCAACTATATTAGAACCACAACCATCTTCAAATACACCGAATGCGAGAGGCCCAGTCAATGAATTACCATTACTAGCATCACCATTTAAGTACAAATTAACCCCGTAACTGCCTGCGTCGACAGTAAATGTAAACCATACCGAGTTTTGAGAACTTGCTGGAGGACAGCCAGGTATAATATAATCACCACCCGCACATTCATTTGTAAACACACCTAGACCTGTTCCACTTGAACCAAGATTATATCCAGCCGCACTATGACATTTGTCATCATTCGGTGGTCCTAGGTTAAACTTGAGTGTAAAGTCAAAATCACCACCAGTATCCCCTATCGAAGATATCGCTATCCAATATTGAGTACCTGGAGTAAGGGGACCTATATTACCAAAAACGGTATTAATACCTTGGAAACATTGAGATTCTACTGGCGTCAAACTAGCACATGGCCCAGTAAATAGATTCATAAATGGCGTACCTGTACCTGTATAACCAGTAAATGTGAAATCCATTGTAGGCGCGTCACCAGCTACACCTGGCGCGGTGAATGTGTACCAAGATGTCTCTTCCGCATTAAAATTACATGGCCCGAAGGTGGTTAAACCTGTCTCGGGGCAAGCATTTAAATTTGATGATTCAAAAGGTAAATTTATACATAAGTCAGCAGGTAAGATGGTAATCGGAGTTGCCATCGCACAGAAGTCATTAGCTGGCCCTGCATTATTGCCTTGTGTAGCTGTGATCGAAAAGACACCAGCATCCGCTGCTGCCGTTCCAACAAATATTTGATAAGTTCCTGGAGGAAGGCAGTTGAAGTCAACCATACCATCACCTTCACATTCTGAATTGATGACAGCCGTTGAACATGGGTTTCCTGCAGGATAAAGCGCGATCGAAGGATCTGTCAAACCTGTAACATTAACCGTAATTCTGTCAAAACCTGCTGCCAAGGTAAATGTATACCATAACGAATTTTCTACCGTATTACCTCCACACATTCTATCATCGGTAGCACATAAGTTATCTTGATTTGTTAAAGCAGTGCCGTTAGCTAAAGGAGTTGAAATAAATCCTGGATTACATGGTTCATCATTAGGTAAGAACAATATTGTTTTTATACTAAAATTAAATACTGCTCCTGGATCTGTATTTCTTACTGCGATCAGGTACGTACCAGGTGTGAGACCTGTCACTGATGTCATACTTGTAACACAAGCTCCATATAGTGTTGTCGGTGGACAAGCATTATTGAAAACTGCGATGTTTAATCCAGCACTTAAATTGTCAAAACCAAATCCTATTCCTTGTGCTGGTAACACAACTTCGTACCAAACGGTAGGGAACATGTCAAAGCCGCAATTTGTGATAATCTCTGGACATGCGTTCAGTGTTGTTCCGTTTACTGTCTGTAGAACACAATTCGTGGTAACATTTATAGGTGTAGGATTAGAGCAAAGATCATTGACAGGGATACCTGTATTATCTTCATTAACTGTAATACTAAAATCGCCTTCGTCACCGTCTGATGATCCGATCGCAAAAGTTATGACAGTACCTGGTGCAACGCACTCCACTGTAAAAGCTAATCCCAAAGCTGTACAAGGATTACCAGAAGATATAGAAGCGGGATAAACAGTACCTGTGCATCCCACAAACATGCCTACGTTCAGGTCATTGGTTGCGGCCGTACCCGTCGTAAGTGTGTTAGGAGTCAGCGTGACCACTAGGTTGGTGTTAGTCGTATTTCCAGCAGGAACTGTATACTTATAAAACACTGTATGAGAAGTTGTTGTATTGAGTCCACAATAGGCTACTGAAAACGGCGTCGCACACGCATTTGTTCCATTGACTGGTGCGTTGTCTGTCAAAGATGTAGCATTAGCACATAAATCATTAGCAGGTGGAACGATTGTCTTGATATCAAAACTAAAAACACCACCCGTATTATTTGTCCTTACTGCAATCAGGTATGTACCAGGCAATAAAGTAGCAATGCTACTAGCAGCAGTAATACAGGCGCCATAAGTGGTAGGTGCAGTACAACTATTTGATAAGATACTAATATTTGGGTTACCCACTAAATTATCAAATGTAAAACCAACACCACCCGCTGGAACCGTTGCCTCAAAAAATACTGTTGGAAAATTTGTCAAGTCACAAGAGCCAGCAAAAATTTCTGGACAAGCTTTTACTGTTGTTCCGTCCACGTTTACGAACTCACATGGCGCAGTAAAAGGTATAACTTCTGCTTCAGCACAAAGGTCATTTGGTGGATAACCAGCATTGGTTTCATTCACATTAATGCTAAAATCACCTTCTACACCATCTTCGGAACCTACTGCGATAGTTATCAATGTTCCTGGCGCCACACATGAGATAGTAATAGGCCCGCCAAGAGCACTACAAAAACTGCCCGAAGTTACATTAGCGTTATACACAGTTCCTGTGCAATTGGTAAACAAACCTATATTTATATCTGTGGTCGCAGCCGTTCCAGTTGTTAAGGTATTTGGTGTGATAGTAAATATGAGGTCAACGTTAGTTGTATTGGCAGCCGGAACTTGGTACTCATAAAACACAGTATGTGAAGTCGTGGTATTTAGTCCACAATATGCTACAGTCCACGCCGGAGCACAAGCTGTGGTACCATTTATGGGGGCATTATCTGCCAAAGTAAGAGCATCCACACAAAGCGAGTTGGCTGGTGGAGTTGCTTTTTCAGTGATATTGATTGTGAAAGGGCCCTCAACGCCACCTTGCCCAGAAACCAATAACCAGTATTGTGTATTTCCAGAGACCGGCAAATTAACGAGCGTGCCATCTGTTGTACAACTACCCGCTACACTTGCACCTGCACATGAAGAAAATAGTCCAAAATCAGTTGCCAAACCTGTAATTTCGATGTCTAGCAAATCCGTATTAACATTAGTGGTGAAAGTATACCAAGTCGCAGGACCGTCGGCAAAATCACAGCCACCAAAATTAGTTGAAGCTGGTTCTGGACAAAACCCTGTATTGTTTTTTAAGAAATCATTCGGATTACCGCACAATGGCTCTGTAAGTGCCAATACTTCTGCGCCTGAGCATAAATCAACACCTGTCTGAAGCGTTTGTGTAAGCGTAAGACTGAAATCAGCAGCATTAACAGTAGATGAAGATACGAAGATCTTGATAGTTTTATTTCCTGGACATTCCAAAGTTACCGTATTTGTACAGTTACCCGTTTGAGATCCTATATAAGAAGATGTACAATTGTTTTCGAATACGCTGATAGCTCCGCCTCCCAAATTTGAAGTAATAACTAAAGACTCAACATTGACCGGTATTGTATATGAATACCATACTGATGCTTGGTTATTTGTTCCTGCACAAGGTGTAAGATCTTGGGTGGCACATAAATTTGTGGTTGTATTTGCCCCTAAATTTACTGCAACTGCGTTAGCACAAAGATCGTTGGTAGGAGGAGTTGTTTTTTCTGTAATTTTGATAGCAAAAGGACCTTCCAATCCAGCTGTTCCAGCTACTACCAAATAATACGTTGTACCACCAGTTACTGCAAAATCGACCAAAGTCCCATCTGTAGTACAACTACCTGTCAGACCTGCACCACCGCAAGCGGTAAACAAACCAAAGTGTGTTGATAACCCTGTGATTTCAATATCAACTAGGTCGGTTGTTGCGTCGGTTGTAAATTTGTACCATGATGCAGGCCCAGTGGTAAAATCACAACCACCATAATTGACAGTTGCTAATTCTGGGCACATATCTATATTGTCATCATTAAATGTATTGCTAGCTAAACATACATCCGCAGCTAGAACTAGATCTATTGCTCCCGCACAAATATCTTTTCCAGTCTGCGCTGTCTCTGTAATGGTCAGGGTGAAATTATCATCCATATCAGCGATGCTTGTAGTAACCATGATACGGATACTTCCACCTTGCGGACAATCTATTGTTAAAGTACCAGTACATCCAGCTTGGATAAGCGTTGTACAATTCGATTGGTAAGCAGCAACACCTGCAGCTGTAATATCAGATGTAGCAAAGACTATCGTTTCAAGACCATCGGGAATCGTATATGAATACCAAACAGATGCTTCATTTTGAGCACCGGTACAAGGCAGTAAATCTTGGGTTGCACATTCATTGGTCAATGCCGTATTTGCACCAATCAAAAGTGGTAATGCGCCAGAACATGCATTGTTTACAGGATTAGGAACCACTGTGATTGTTATATTATCTGTAGCTGTACAACCATTACCATCGGTAACAGTAACATTCCACACACCATCATGCGTAGCTACTACAGCACTTGCTATCGGGAAAACGCCGCTGTAGGTAGTACCGTCTATATCCCACACATATGTATATGGAGCAATACCCGTGCCTTCATCAACTGTCAATTCTATTTCACTGCCTTGACATACTTCAAAGTTGGCAGTGTTGTTAGCATCATTTACATTCTGAATAGCCACCGTGTAAGCAGCAGGTGTAGTTAACGAAACGTCAGCTACTGTGTAACAACCCGTTAGATTGTTTTCAACTCTGGCATAGACAGTTGCTGGCGTAGATGCTGGTGTATATGGACTAGCCAACGGCGCTGCATCAGCGATCGCATCCGCATTCGTCGCATGATAAGTTACCGTTATTCCTGCAGCACCATTATCAAGCTCCAATAATATGTTAGAATTTACTGCAGGATTTATAGGTAGTATCAAATCTGGCGCAAGTTCTGCATGTGTAAGTGTAAAAACACCCGATCCTGCACCATTTGAACAAACTTGTAACGTGGTGTTATTTGCAATAGGATTTGCTATTACTGTCATAACTTCAATATCGGTGTCTGTGCACCCATTAGCATCAGTAACTGTGACTGTGTAAGTACCACCATCTGATAAAACGGCAGTAGGTACATTTAATACATTAGTTGTTTGTGCAGGAAGACCTACAGCATTGAGAGACCAAGCATATGAAGCAAAACCAGGATCTGCAGTCAAAGTAAAAGCACCCCCTACACATACATTGTTGTCATTATTAGCAATACCACTCATATCGGTCTCGACAATGTTTACAGTTGGTAGTGGATTGATATTGATGACTTGACTAAAAGTAGAAGTACATCCACCATTATCAGTAACAGTTACTATCGCGGTAACTGGCGTAGTTGCTACGACCGTCGGAGCAACACCCGTAAAAGGGTTAGCTGTGTTGGCTGATGGCGTTAATAACGCAGGCAACACACTCCAATTATAAGTAAATCCGACCGTCGTTGGGTTTGGAGTTAAACTAATCGCTTCACCACTACAAAATTCGAAATCGCCGCTAGCACTAGTTATTGTTGCGGGAGTCACCGTCGGCTCAAGAATAGTGATCGTGAAATCCGTCACTTCACTCGGCTCGTTAAGTATTCTTATGAAATATTCAGTGTTAGGCAAAATCTGAATACATCTATCACCATCAGGATTAGGTACTGAAGTTTGTAGTAATGTTCCGACAGGCATTCCCATATCATTACAAGGACTTGACCAAACTTGAATGATTGCTTCCGGCGTTGGATCATCTACAGGCGTTACCACGTAATCCAATGACAGATGCGTTGCTGTGGCCGACGATAAATAACGGTACCATACGTCTACCGCTGCAGCTGTCAGTCCTGTACCAACGATAGGAACTGGAAAAGCACTAGCCGCAGCCCCTATAGTAGTTCCGTTATCTGGAACGTTAGGTAGAAGGGTCATAATTCCAGGATCAGCACAATCTTCTGTTGCAACAAATGGCGCATTGACGTCAATTTTCAATGTAATTTGTTTTTGCACATCCCCTGTATTTGAACATACATTGACAGATGAAATAAAATTAGTGTTTGCCGCCCATATCATCTGTGTGAAAACGAAAAGTGGCAGTGTAAGTAAAAACTTCTTCATTAGAGAAATTTAGTTAGTTAATAAAAATAAAAAACACTGATAGATCAACATGTAAACCTATCAAATATTTTATTCGTAAAGCGAGGGAACCGCTTGTCAAAAAGTGTCTTAATGGGAATAAAGACAATGTAAAGCTACTCAAAATCAGAATAGTTACAAAAAAACCAATTGGTTATTTTACACATTAGATATGTATACAATATGTTAAAAAAATCGTAAAACTCCATTCAGCCACCCAATATTCTTAATTATTTAATGTTTCATAAATATTAAGAAGTCGTTAAGTGAAAAATAGGCAAAAACAAAATTATATTTTTAGCATAATATATGTTCCAATACCATGAAAACAAAAAAAAGCGTTGCACCACTTGGCACAACGCTTTCTTAATATATATAACAACTACTTTCCTTATTATTTCTTTGAAAAGGATTTGAGCAACTGAAAATTTGCTTTTTCATTAAAATTAAGTCCCAATTCACCTAATTCACTAAAAATAACTTTACCTTTTATCTCAACATAAGCGTTCATTTCTGGTGAGTTGACAATAGCATAAATTTTACTCAGATATGGACCGTTATCGATGGCATAAAGCTTAACCTTCCCGTCTTTGTGTTTCACATCTACGAGCTTATCATACTTAGTTGTCGTCAGAAAACCTTGGATCTTAGAGAGATCGGATGGAGAGACATTACTGCCTTTTTCAAAGACTAAAACATCTACACTTTCCACCGTACTCTTGATTTTTTCAGCGGCGGTTGCAAATTGCTTTAGTGCTTCTCCTGTAAAATTAAGACTTACAACGCCTTCGTCATTGCGATACTTTCGCAGCACCTGATCGATCGAGTTTTGGCTATAGCTAGAAACTGAAAGGGAAGCAAGTAGTAAGATTGTAATAAATGGTCTCATTGTTTTTAAATTTATTGATTATCACTAAGTTATATTAATTATCATCATTATTGTTATCAATTTTGACCTTCTTAAAAGTTTCATCAACATCTTTGAAATTAATGTTTTTAAGGTCATTAATGCTCAATTTTGATTTTATATGTATGATTGAAAGCTCCCGGCCTGTTGAATTCAGGACGACAAGATTCTTTATGATGTCCTTAGATTCTTGGATCAAGACTACAATATTGGCTTGTTTATCCTTGATCGCTACGTATTCTTCTAGTTGATCTGATTCTTTGAGCATTCTGGCAAAATTGGCAACGATAGCTTTGTTGTTAAATTTCTTTTGATCCAAAGTTGTCTTTGCTAAAGTAACTGATTTGACTTTCTTGATGATTTCGTAGATCTTAGTATATTGATTGTCTTTGCCACCAAATTTGGCTATCCGCGCAGTCCACCTTAGTATATAACCTGGCACTTCAAAACCTTCATAGCGATCAGTTTGCTTTAATTTTTGGATGATCGATTGAGTTGCCTTTTGTGCATTAGCTGAGACAGTTGAAATCGAAACAATGAAGCAAAAAATGACTATATGTTTAAAGTTAATATTCATCGTTTTTAACTATTTTATTTGAATTATTTTCTGCCTTTGCTACCTTTGACAGCTTTTTCTAGATGTTCTGCTCCGTCGATATCAAGTTTTTTTGATAATTTGGCAATCTTATCCAAATCAATCTTTCCAACAAAACTCATTAAGACGAATTGATCACCACCGCCTACAAGGAGTAATAATTCATTGATTACCCCGTTAGCTTCTTTTGTGACAAAGCGAACGTTTTGATCTTTGTCTTTGACAGTTACAAGTTCTTCATATTCTTTAATATTCAAACTAGAATTTGCTTCTTTGTAGTATTTGCCGGGTGTTTTAGCTGTGGTCAAGATCCTAAGCCCCTTCAGATCCTTTACAATATTGGCTAGTTCTTGATCAGTACTCCCGTCCGACGCTTTGCTAATCATCTGAAACATTTTGGGGCTAACATAAACCACCGAGAAGTCGTCGCTCTCTGCATAATCTTTGAAGAAACGGTCAATAGCATCTACCTGACCA
>JANMMV010000004.1:0-3500 GCA_031373565.1 Saprospiraceae bacterium | reverse complement strand
ATTTTTGCAAAATGGTCAATATGATTTTATTTTCCATGGCGCAACTTTACCATGCTATTGGTACGAATTAGCATTAGAAAAGGGTACTTGACGATGGCTTTTAGTCGCCAGGATAATGGGTTTCTGAAATCGTAGTTAAATACATGCTTACAGCTTAAAAAAGGTAGCTGTGTAAGCTTAGTCTGTTTACACCATCTTTTACTGCTTCCACGATTGAGTACGTACACTTGTAGACAATTTCATTCCAAGCTTAGTAACATCAACGGACTTATTAGACAATACAAAAAGTCCATAATTATGTACTCGATCGATGGATATAAAACTTGCATAGGCGCCTGCCATACCATTATGCCAAACTATATTTCCATTACCTAAAAGTTCATCTACACTTGATGGCAAAATCCATCCAAGTCCTGTCTCCCCATTTAACTGTTGTTTTTGAGTTGCAAGTAAAGACTTGGAAATAGGTGTTTCATTTTCATTCAGATTTGCCTTCAGGAACTTAATCATGTCAGTACCATTGGATAAAAAAGAGCCAGCACCAGTTAAAACAGTATCTATCCAAATCGGCGCAGGAAGGCCAGTTTCATCAAACCCTTGTATAATATTTGATTGATTGGTACTGTCAATAGTTACAAAAGTTTGGTTCATTCCAAGCTTCGCAAGTAATCTATCTTTCACTAATTGTTCATATTTCGTATTCGTTTTTATCTCTAATAAATGGCCTAGCAAACCCATTCCGAAATTTGAATATTCAAAATTGCCATCTGCTAGTTTACCGTCACAAGCTTGCAAGTAATCATAGATGTCTTTTGTGGCCAAATCTTTATATGGATTTGTTTCATCGGTCATCTTTGATATAAACGAGTCTGGTAAGGAAGGGAATCCCGATAAGTGTGTCGCCAAGTGTTGCAACGTTGTATTCTGAGCAATTGCAGGAAGTTTTACTTTGTCGCTGAGTAAGGCTTGAATTTTGTCATTCAAGTTTAACTCACCGCTATCAATTAAAAGTTGCAAAGTTGCCGTCGTGAAGAGTTTGCTTGTAGACGCTAGTTCAAAAATCGTATTGCTGTCTGGCAAAAGACTTTTTCCTTTTTCTGTTGTACCATACCCTTTCAAGTAAACTTTACCATTTTTAACAACACCTACTACTAATCCATAAGCGTGACCATCAGCAACATATTGGCTTGCTAGCTTGTCAACTGATCGTTCTAGATTTTTTTTATCTTCAATATTGGCTGTTTTATACTTGATATAAATATAAATCCCGGCAACTATGGCTGTTACTACTAAGACTATTATTCCGATAAATTTAATGGCTCGCATTTGTTTATAATTCTTTGTTTTTAGGTTACAATATGGGATGGCATAAACGGCAGATCGGTCTATTAAGTTGGCGATTTTTATTAAAAATGTTTATGCGAAGCACATGTCTTCTTGCTACCATAAGAACTTTCTACCGAGCTCGACACCACCAATGTATCGTCGGTCATGTTAATTTTGATCGCCTTCATTTTTTTCAATTTTAAAGTCATATTGTTATAGGTTTGTCTCTTTGTAGTACGTGCTAATAGCCAAGCATTGGCGCCTTGCCGCATTTCACTGTAAGCCAAAAGTAAAACATATTTTCCGTTTATGCCAAAATTAATGACTTAAGGTTTTTTTGGTATGGAGTCAACAATGTTATGACCTGTCCCTATTCAATTCTGGTTAATTTATATCGGTAATAAAATTCATTAGATAGAAAACATTTAACCTCTAATGGAAAGTATCCAGAAAGTTCACAATCATTTTCCAATATTGCATACATCGGTAAATGTATCTTTTCTGTCACATACATTTCATAATTCGCTGTAAGGGTTTCTTTTGAGTCAGTATTACTACATACTTCTTCTGCTTTTACATAGTAACATTCATACCCAAAGATATCCTTAGTTTTACTTTTATCAATGGTTATCTTGCATAAACAGTTATCAGTAGTCTTTTTATAACTTGTGATAATATTAACTTTATTGCTATCATACACAATTATTGAATCATTTTTAATAAAATGTTTGAAACAATATGTTAGTTTGTTCTTTATGAATCTTTGTTTAATCCAGCCATCTTTGGTAATTTCAAACTTAATTTCGGTAGGATATTTAGCTTCTTCTTGCATTTTCTTTTTTATTTTTTGAGAAATCATCATTTTTAAGGAATCTGATGAAATTTTGGTCTCTGAACTATCTACCAGAGATTCAACAATATTTGAAAGCACTGGAATAACTTCTTGAGAATCTTCTACAGTATAAATCAGTTTGTTTACATTGCTTGTTTTAGTTGCTTTTTTCATGCCGCTGCATGATGATACGATCAATAATATTAATAATGTTATCTTTCTCATATTATAGTAGGTCATAACGTCCAAGAACTGGCGACGGGCGCAGCTTTAGAAGGTCTGGCTTCTAGTGCATTGTTATATGTCGGCATTCTTCATTCTTTTATTTGTTATCATTCTTATCTTCCTATATCACTCCAAGTCCATTCTAAAAGATCATTAGTTCATAGTTTAAAATCGTCTTTAAAGTAAAGGTTTTTAATTGCTTTGTTAATTACACTTGGAGGCATCCCAAATCTTTCATTACTATATTGATAATTTCTTCCAAGTGTTTACCTTCAAGGCAATAATCATACAAAATAGATTGTGGTTCATATGAATCTACACAGTATACTATTTTACTTGATTCAAATATTCTAGCAATAACCCTATTAATACTAATTATAAAAGAAGCCGTTTTAGGATATTGAAAATTACCATATTTATGTAATCCATGCGGGCTGATAGAAATTGTGTTTCTGTGGAATGTAAGTTGCGCATCTGGAATATCCATTTTAGCATAATAATTCATTCCTTGAAGTTCATCTTCTCTATTTCTGTTTGATTCTTCCACATACCATATTTTTTCTAAATTTTCTTTTGTCATAAAATATGGCCCTTTCCAATTTGATTTTCTTAAATTTGAGTCAGGGTATTCTTTTTGGAATAATGTAAGGAAATCTTTGGAACTGTTAATTGTCTCCATTGATATAAGAATTTCATCAGCTGATTTCTTATGTTCAATAATAGCTATTAAATCCATTCCCATGTTTCTATTTTTTAAGTTCTGCTGAAATATAACGTGAGGGATCCGCAATCTTGCAAACCTAGAATACAAAGTTACCTTCTAACTTTCTGATATACAAATTACTGGTCGATATTAGTGTACAAATCTGATCAGAATTAATCTAAACCCAACAACTTTTCAGTTTGAAGGCCTAGTTTCCAATGTGGTTGAGTGCCGCCTGCCAAAGTTTATCAATCCTTTAGCATGACCTAAAAGCCGTAAAACCTAGTCTTTAGCTATTGTGGCTTCTGGATTTCTGCTCGCCATTTGTCATTGTTAGTGCTAATCCCTTTTTATCTTCTTTAAAATGTCCATTGTCGTATACTACATTTCCATTTACAAATGTATGGGTCACTT
>JANMMV010000023.1:0-4929 GCA_031373565.1 Saprospiraceae bacterium | reverse complement strand
AAATTGAATAAAATTTTGCTTGTGAGATAAGACCATCGGTTTATTGGATCTCAATATTGAATATTCGTGAAAAATTGTATCACCAACTTTTACTGCTGATAGAATAACATTAGATTTTGATTTTTGTGCAAGATTTATTTTATCTGGTGAAAACCTTATAGCTTCGGTGTACGTCCACGTAAACCAGTCTTGTTCTTTTGTTGTTACAAACTGGGAAGAAGAAAACGAATTATCTAATACTTTCGACTTCTTGGATATATTTATAAATTGCCCTGAACTAGGTATATATTTGTAGATGGCATACTCCGTTGTAAACCAAACATTACCATCATTATCCTTTTTGATTGATAAGACAGTGTAAGGTTGCTTGTTGTTATCCAAATACAACTGACTAAAATTTTTAGTTCTTTTATTAAAAAAATTTATACCACCCAATTTTGTTCCAAATAATAGAATAGAATCATTTAACTGCTCTATTCCATTGATTTCTAAAGATGAAATTGAGAAAGGATCATTTCTGTTATGTTTATAAAATTCGCTAAAATCAGCCATTTTTGTATCAAATTTCTTTACACCTTCTTTGGTTGATACCCATATTTCATTTTGCGCATCAATGAATATTATATTTACATACTCCAAAGGTTTTGCTAATCCGAGAAAAGGTACAAATCTATTTTCTTTCTTTAGCCACTGTACTACTTTGCCATTATGCAATCCCAAATAGATATTGCCAAATGTATCTTTCGCCATACACCTGATGGTATATTTTTCACAAACTGTGGGGTAAAATTTAGTGGTCTTGAGTGTTTTTTGATCAATTTCCAAAAGCAAGCCATGCTGGCATCCTGCCCAAATAGTTTCTTCATCCTTTTCAATAAATGACCATACTAATTTCTCGTTATCACTTATCGCTCCTACATGTCGTTGAAATTGTAAACGTAAATCAAAAGCAGTAATTCCGCCACCCCAAGTTCCTACAAGTATTGTTCCATGATTCGTTTCGATCATCGCGTTGATATCTGCACTTTTTAAGGATTGATTATTAGTTTCATCATGTTGAATAAAATTAAAATTTTGCTTGTAGGGGTTAAATATATTGATACCACGATCAGTACCTATCCATATATTAGAATCTTTATCTTGGTAAAGACAATGTATATCTCTTTTATAATGAATACTATGTGCATTACTCGGCTCCGCTACGACGAAATTGAATTTGTCTTGTTTATAATCATATTGTAATAAGCCTGTATTACTTCCACCTAACCATAAGACGCCATGATCATCAATAAATGTACAGTTTATGCCTCCAATGATACTTTTATTATTTGTTCTCTGAAAAATTTTGGGCATGGCATATTCAGTTACTTTTTGGGTAGCTAAATTATATTTATAAACTGCGTTTTGCCAAATCAATATCCACAGATTGCCTTGCCAATCCATTTTAATGTCTCTAATTTGTCCTTTATTCCTAAAATAGCTGAGACATGGATTGTGAATTGGGTTAAAGTTATGGTCATAAATTCTATGAGTTTTCCCATCAAATAATTTCATGCCTCCATTATAATAATTAAGCCAAATTCGATTGTTTTTTTTATCTTCTACACCATATGCGAATAGATATGGTTTACTCATTTTATCGCTAAATACATGTAAGTAATCATTCTTTCTTACCGATGAGTTGCTTGGATTGGTTTCTCGCTGAATGTAATATCTATCACCCTTGCCATCTGTGTAAGTATCTTCTAGGGAATGCTTCTTTTCTACAACAGCGACATCAGAAAAAGTATTATCGTACAGGTTCAGCTGACGGATTGGGCCTTTGTTGTTTATAATCAAACTATTATCTTTGGCGTCCCGCCGTAATCTTAAGTCATAGTTAATCTCAGAACCCTTATCAAGGGATTTATCCGAATAATTTATTAACATATGTCCATCATATTGGAATAAATTTTCCGGAGTACCTATCCAGATAAACCCATGGTGATCTTGGGTTATACTATGAAAATAATTATTCATAAGCCCGTCAGCATTGTCTATATGCCTGAATATGTAATCATTGAGTTTTTTGCCTTTGTGTATGGATTGGGCACATACACCAGGATGAAATAATAATAGCAATGAAATTATTAGGAAATAACGCATACATAAAGGTAACTCAATTATTAAAAAAGAAGAAAATTAACTTCAAACGCTTAATTTCTTTCTTAAACAATGATGACTGATTTAATCCATAGGCTCGTTACACCCCTGCAGATAGGTTTTGAAGTGGATGCCTTCAGTGGCTCTAAAGCCATTGCCCAATATAATTTTATTACCTGCACTATATTTTACAACTTGTCCTATGCCTCCAACATGGTTTGCAAAGGACGAAAGATCAATAGCTGCTTGAGAAGTGAGCGGATAAGATTTGTCGCCTGTCAAAGTTAAATAGTTTTGACAAAAGGTAGTATAGGTATCTGAGACCCACAACCCTCGGCCAAATGTGGAACAATACACTTTCGGACCATCAACCCAGTTGCCATTTACTTCGACTTTTTCTACTTCAATTTCCGTGATAGGTACAGGTGGCAAATTGTTGTTGAATCGTTCCCAGTGGGATGTGTTTGCTCTTTTGTAAAAGATACCGTTAGTAGTGCCTGCATAAATACCACCACCACCATCACGCTCGATGGAGAATATGGGGATATTTGGCAAATTAAACGACCAGTTCGACCATGTGCTACCACCATTGTTACTGTAAAAAACTTTAGCGTTTGCTGCTGTGCCCGCCGCACATATGTATATTTCATTAATGTTGCTCGGATTAATTTTTATGGTGTTTATTTTAAGACTTGCAGTGTATGGTGCAGGCGGTGTAATAGTAACCGTTGCTTGATTACTACCGGTATATTTTTTGAGACCTGTCGCATTTCCAGAGAAGTAGACCGTGGTGTTACCTTGGGAATTACTAGAACTTACTGCCCAATCTGCACTTAGCGCTGAGCGCAACAACCAGGGAGCATCACCAGCATCATTGTTGTACCAAAGTCCATTTCCATATCCCGCATACAATCGATCTTCATCAAAACCAAATGCTAAGTTTGCAAAAAACTGAACGTTATTCGGTAGCGAAATGTCGCATTGTCCCCCAATACAATCTTTAACTATAGACGAATTTAGAGAAAAGTATACATCATCGCTATCTCCATCTCCAATAATAAAAGGGTGATCCGTTAGCACATCATAACCATCACCTCCAGCATAATTTTCGAATAAAGCCCCAGCATCTTGCTTTAAAATGCCATTATCTTGACAGCCACCCCACAAGTCATCTTCGTCATCGTTTATTTCGAATTTGTAAAATTGTGACGTCGACAATCCATTAAATATTGGGGTCCATGATGTGCCATTTTTAAAATACACTCCACCGTCATTTCCACAATATAGTATTCCATTAGGAGAGTAAATCACCTCATGTATATCTGGGTGCATATAGGGTGAATCATTAGACCAATATGCAGAAGTTTGGTACCAAATGACGCCACCGTCAAAACTTTCCCATACGCACAATCCTCCCACAATGATATGATTTTCATTCGTGGGATCGATCGTTACGCAGTTATCATACACGCTTTGATCTGAATAAACTGGATTGCCAATGGTGTTGGAAAACAAATTTGGTGTCTGCATAATTAAATTAAAATTATCTCCACTGTCCGTGGATGCGAATACCCCATTTATCGTCGTGTTAGTAAGCACGGGACCAGCTAACAGTATAACTTTATTCGGGTTAGCGGGAGTTACACCTATGGAAGCTCTATTGTTTGGTAAATAATATTTTGGTGTAAAGGTGACGCCACCATCCGTAGATTTATAAAATAAGTTTGTGCTACATGCATAGACAATATTCGGGTCACCAGGCTTAAATTTCACATCAAAAAAATCTGCGGTACTCATTGTTGATTTTGTCCAAGAGTTACCACCATCATTCGTTCTAAAAACGCCTCCATCTGTTGCAGCTAGAAGGATTTGTGGATTTGTAGGGTGAATGATGAGTTCATGGCCGTTTGCCACTGCGGTGGGAAAACTTGCTGTCTTAAACCAGTTCGCGCCACCATCTACGGACTTGTAAACGCCGTTATAAATTGATTTGTACAAATATGCATTCACCAAACCGCCAGCCCCCGTCTCGCCATCTCCCGATAAAACATAAATTACATTAGTATTGATATGATCTATAGCTATTCCACTCACCCCGAGCGCGGGTAAATACGAACCCATTGGATTCCACACTACGCCTCCATTTAAAGAAACAAATAGACCGCCGTGTGGCGTCCCTGCATAGACTACATTGGGTATCGTAGGGTGAAATGCTATTTCGTCCACACGACCTATTCCCTGGTTGCCGCTAGATGGTCCCGCACTCGTCCAGAGCCCAAGCTGATTGCGACTCCCATCTTCACCAAAACTTCTCTCTATTTGATTTTCGCCTTTGATATGGACATCTACTTTGTTTTGAATATCGCCATTCTCATCGGTGTAAAATTCATCAATCCACAATTTTCTGTTTGCAATTTTTTTCTGTCTCATAATTCTTTTCTTCGCTACAGAGTCTGTACTTGAAATCAAGTTCAATTGCTGATCAAAATAATCATTCGTGATGGACTTAATTTCTAAAAAATTGGTCTTCCGTTCTAATCGACTTAGGAGTGCATCCGGAATTTTCACCTGCCCTATGCTATTATGATAAAACAAAACGATCGAAAGGAATATGATGATTGGTTTCATACTACAATTATTTTTTATTGTTTAACTGCACTTCCAATGCTTCAATCCTCTTATTTTGCGCTATGATGTACAATGTCAATTCTTCTATCTTTTCCATCATCTTTTTTTGCATTTGCCCTAGTTGTAGTCCATTTTTTTCAATGTCTGCTGCTGGAGGAA
>JANMMV010000011.1:0-3333 GCA_031373565.1 Saprospiraceae bacterium | reverse complement strand
GCCCGCGTCACACAGGAACTGCCATGTCGCTCGACCTCGAACGTCACGTTGATGCCTTCGGCTTCGGCTTCATAACTTAGTCCGATACGATGTCTCATCACATCTGCACAGATAGCTTTCACGTCATCGGGGATTACAAATGCTCGTTTTTGTAGAAATGCTTGTGCTCTTGCAGCGATCGCGAGGTTGATGCTCGCTCTAGGCGATGCGCCATAATTGATTAAAGGGGCAAAGTTTCCTAATCCAAACTTCGCGGGCTCTCTGGAAGCAAAAACAATATCTAGGATATAATTTTCGATCTTTTCGTCCATGTAGATTTTTTGGACAGTGGCGCGCGCCTTGATGATTTCTGCGCCAGTAACAACAGATGAAATCTTTTGATTGATCTCTCCCAATACATTTTTGCGCATGATGGACTTCTCTTCTTCCCGAGAAGGATACTTGATCAATATCTTAAACATGAATCTATCAACTTGTGCCTCTGGTAAGGGATAAGTACCTTCTTGTTCGATTGGATTTTGAGTAGCTAAGACCAAAAATGGCAACGGTAAAATGTGCGTCTCACTACCGATGGTCACTTGACGTTCTTGCATAGCTTCGAGCAAGGCGCTTTGCACCTTGGCAGGGGCTCGGTTGATCTCATCAGCTAAGATAAAATTTGCAAAAACTGGGCCTTTGCGCATGGTAAAATCGGCTTTTGCAGGATTGTAAATCATGGTTCCTACGATATCAGAAGGAAGGAGGTCAGGGGTAAATTGAATTCGATGAAAGGTACCATCGACCGCGCTCGCTAGTGTTTTGATAGAAAGTGTTTTGGCTAATCCTGGCAATCCTTCTAACAATATATGACCATTGGACAATAGGGCGAGTAGCAATCGCTCTATCATATGTCGTTGACCAACAATGACTTTAGATGTCTCATCATATACTCGATCTATAAATTGACTATCAACTGCGACTTCTTGCCCTAATGCTTCTATATCTACGTGTGTTTGCATACAAATCTGGGTTATTCAATTGACTAAAAACCGTCATTTTATGTAACGGGTTGCAAAAATAGATCATTTTTTTGTTTTTTTCGGGTAATTTGGTCAATTTGGGGCTTTTGTTGGATATAGGATAATGGTATATGTTCATCCAAATGTTGACTAAAAATGACGAAACACGCTCTTATGCAGTATTGGTAATAATAGGTGAAGAAAGACTAAATGATGATCAGTGTCCTAGAGTGGTTGTTCTGCACAGACAAACGCTACATAATTGAAAGACAACAATTTATATGAAGGTGGTGATGCTACGCCTACCAATATTTAATAACATGGCACAATGCGTCAGGCAGCAAAAAAAAATGTTTGTTAAGTCTCGTAAGGATGAAATTATTAATACATCTTCAAATCTTCACTACTTGTCGGCCATAGAATATTCTCTCTTTGTTGATATCAGGATACACTTCTATGTTGTAAGATCCGGATGGTAGATGTGTGATGTCGATCTCTTCGATGATGGATTGATTAGTTGGTTTTTGAAGAATAATCTGTCCATTAATGTCCGTGACAATGATACTAGACTTATAAATGGTAGGTGGTAGTTTGATATTAAATAAACCTGTTGATGGATTGGGATACACTTCTAAATCACGCCGATAATACACATTATCACCGAAGATCGAAGATATTGTCGGATCGCATTTATCTACTTCGTCAACTCTAAATCGTGGAAAATTAGGAAAACTACCACTGGCAGGCCATGGTAGCTTGATGCCATTTTGTACAAAATCGCAGGCTGTGCCTTTCTCATTGGGCTTATTGATGATCGAGTATGAAAAAGAACCATTCGGAGGTGTAATATAAATACGGCAATCAGGCCCTAGCGACATAAAACTATACTTAGATGGCAAAGGGTCCTTAGCTCCATCATATGTAGCAACAATCGTGTTTGATGCTTCGATATCGGATGCCCACGTATCTACCTGATGGATATAATCCTGTGATGCCGTATACAAAAATCTACTGTCTGAAGACCACTCCACACTACCAAATATAGAATTATTCACTTTTATAGAATCTGGATGATAAATGTTAATTTTCTGATGATTGGACAATAACCCTGTTGATCTATCAAAGTCATAAATATGCAGGTTGTCATAATAATTATACAGAGCATATTTACTGCCATCAGGACTAAACTTAGCCATACCCGACGCACTCGATCTATACCAATTAAAATATTGGTGGGTATTTTGATCTTGCTTTCGACTGATTCCGTTCTCGTCAATGAGAAAGGTTAGAAAAGTAGAATCTTCAACTTTTGGTTGGATAATCCACCAGTCCTTTCCATTTTCATGGCGAATGGCAGAGTGATACCCAAACATTATATCCTTATATTGATAGTAGCTTTTATTTTTTATCATTACATCTCCTAAGCCTGCTTCAAGTGACAAATCAATATAGCTATAACTTAAAGTCATAGAATCTTTAGTTTGTTCTAAGATTATTGGTTTATGAAGCAAATAATAACCATATTTGTATTTAGGGTCCTGCAGAATTAATAAATCCTGAGCTCCTGGATAACCTCGTGAGCAGTCATTGAACCAAAACCGATCATACCATTCACCTGCATTGATACTGTCACCGTTTGGCATCATCTCATGATTGCGATTCATAATGGCACAACCATTGGAGTACATTAATAAATTACCATCTTTGTCAGCGATAGATACATTATTCCTATAAAAGCCAAAAGGAAAATCTGGATTATAATTGATAGATAATTTTTGATTAAAATCCATAATAATACCTTCGATTCCTGGTGTACCTGAACTGTAATCATACCCGTCTACCCAAACGTAATCTTGTTTTTGAGAGATTAGAACTGAATAATTAATGAAAAAGATAATCACATTAATAAAATATTTCATATACTCAAAATATTATTGGACAATGATTACTTTTTTAATAATTCTATCGCCTTGATCAGAGATAAAATCAAATAGATAGAGACCAGATTTAAGAACCAGCTGTAATTGATTAAGGTCGTCTTTTGTAATATCATCGTTAGATATAAGCTGACCATCTGTGCGTCTTATATGTAAAGAGCCCCTGTAAGCTACTGGTTTATTTAAACTGATCATTATTTATTTTTAAATATCATCGTTACAAATGTATACCTATCCTTAACAAATTCAATGTTGTACGCTACATTAATTCGAAATATTATGGTTTATCTCTTCATTCTTATTGCATCAAAATTCCTTTTTTGGCCAATAATGCTGAAATTTCAGGATCTCGTCCTCTAAACTGGCGATACAGTTCGTCTGGTTCGACAGTGCCACCA
>JANMMV010000003.1:0-1716 GCA_031373565.1 Saprospiraceae bacterium | reverse complement strand
GTTTCAAGCTCAACTGGAATCCTGCTAAAGGTGTAGCCATGTTCGCTTTTACTACCATCGTGTTGAGTCCGTCAACTACAGGTTTGTCTTCAATTAAGAATCCAAAACCAGTTGTTCTAGAAGATAAGTTATTATCCTGTGCATTTGTGACATAACTGCCGTTGACGTCACCTACCTTGACCCCTACCCAATTGATCAACATACTACCATCTAATGATGGTATGTAATATTTCTCATTGAATGGTTCAGAGAGCGCATTTGATGGATCAGTAAAGTTGTACTGATCATCGATCATTCTCCAGCTTGTATTTGAAGGGAATTTTTCATAAATACCTAAGATAAGTTTGCGCAATTCAACGATATCTAGAGCACTGATTTTGCCATCTTTATTGACATCGGCTGCAATCTGCTTGTATGGAGACCCAAGATTCTGCAATTTCAGTATATGGCGCTGTATCAAGATCAAGTCAAGGGTACTGACACCGTCTACGTGATTCTCATCTTGTTTAGGATACAAAGTATATTCACTACCTGTTTGCATAGCCGGGAATTCATACCTACCATTGATGTCCGTCAATGGCTTCGCCATATTCGCACCTTGTAAATCTAATATAACGTCTGGTACATTTTGACCACTTTCAGTCTTAATATTTCCAGCTATTGTAACCAAATTGGTAGTACAATGATCGTCTGGATCTGTAGGTGTCGCCAATGACGTGCATGAGTCCACAACAACCCCATTTATCCACATGTAGATCTTAATCGTAAAGTCAGTCAATACGTCTTCACAATCATAAATGCGTATTGAATCTCCTATTACTGTTCTGTTAAATGAAATACGCACTGTACCCGGGCTAGCACAACCTAAAGTAATAATAGAATGATTTCTTGCTGTATCTCTAGCAATCGGTGGACTAGTATCTAAAATCTTAGGGAAAGTCTTACGACATGCTAAATCTGTAAATGATGTATCAAGGACGATGACCTGCACTAGCCTTGATGCTACTAGATTAAGTCATGTCTCCGTAGCTGTCAGCGTTACATTTGTTGTTCCTAGTGGATATGTTCCATTAATATTGAACGATGGTAGGGCATTTCTAGTATTACTCAATACTAAGTTACACCCAGTGGCTGCATGCGCTGCATTTGCTGCATTATATACCCCGACGCATCCAGAAGATGGTGTTGCATAAAGTGTTATTGTAGCAGGACCTGTGATAACTGGTGCTGGTACTGTCACAATGATGCGTTGCACTCTAGTGAAAATACCGTTTTGTGTACCAGCGACTAGTTGGCAAGTATCCACAACTCTCCACGTCCGATTGATGGTATCACGACATAGTGGAGAAGCTACTGGAGCATCATCTGTAAACGAAATGCTTAAGTCTGAACATGGCGGATTTGCTGGTGAAACAGTTGTATTTCCTGTGACAGCCACGCCTACTCCCTGACAATTGGTGACAGTGATATCAGGCGGGAAGTTGATATTAGCCAATGTCACAATATTTGGATTCGTAACCGTGATCACCTGCGTACAAGATCTCGTATTCAAGCTTGCATCTCTTGCCGTAAACGTTCGGGTTATAGTACCAACATTACAGATACTCAAGGAATTGACTACTACAGGACCAAGAATTGTTAATCCAAAAGGACAGTTATCACTTGCCGTTGCCGGACCAAAATTTGTATTCGGGCTGAAAACTGAACATAAAACTG
>JANMMV010000852.1:0-7122 GCA_031373565.1 Saprospiraceae bacterium | reverse complement strand
CGGGTGAAGTATTATTTACGTTGACGATAAAGGCGACCAAGGCCAAGACAACGGAGACAATGTTCGCACTAAGCAATGAGATAACGCGCAGCGAATCTTACCTAGGTAATGATATGGAAGTTGGTAAATTGACATTAAAGACAAGATCCCAGACAGCAGAAGATGCGATTATCTTGATGCAGAACGAACCGAACCCTTGGAAAGCAGAGACGAAGATCAGTTATTACATGCCGAATGCAGGTAAGGTCAGATTGACGATTTATGATGTCACAGGTAAGGAGGTGAGTACTAGAGATATTGAAGCAGTCAAGGGTCAAAACCAGGAGCGTTATACAAAGGGCCAGATTGGAGCAAGTAGTGGTGTATACTATTACAAGTTAGAATGTGGCGCTTATGCGGCGACTAAGAAGATGATTTTAGTTGAGTAGCAGATGACAAATACAATTACGAATTGCGGATAGGGAACTACTAAATGTAGACAAGATACATAAGAGGAACCTAAGAAAGAGGGTGTGGTCGGCGTAATGCTGATTGCACCTTTTTTTTGGGAACTAGTTCAGATCTTATTAAGAAAATGAGCTATTCTTCGAGCGGATTTTTATTAGATTTCTATCCTGCTCGCTCCTTTGCGCATCAAGCTACTACGATTGTTCTACTTGCGGATTTCGATGTTAGTAGATTTGATTGTTGAGTTAACTATTGTATGGTAATTATCAACTTTGGCATTTATAGCGCACTAGTATCCGGTCTTTTTTAAAATATCGTATTTTGATATTAGATCATGCAAAAATGGGTATTCAAACCTAATGAATACATCTGATTTTATTATTTGCTACTGTGGGCCGTTAAAAACTAGTATTCAAAAGACAAATAGGTCACATTAATATGTAGAAAAAATATACCAAATGAACACATATTAAAAAATTAATCTATCTTCGATGCTAAAATCATAAATTTTAAAACTTATGCGTAGCATTGTATTACTCGCAACTCTATTTTTGATGTGCAAAATCACAGGTTTTGGCCAAGATTTACACTACTCCTACTACCAATTTGTTCCACTAACTGTAAATCCTGCTAATGCAGGTGCTTTTTCGGGATCATATAGGGTCAGCGGCATTTACTCAGATAAGCAGGCAGCAATCACCGCACGAAACTATAGAACTTTTACATTAGCAGCAGACGCACCTATTATAAAAGGAATTCGTAAGCAAGATTGGATAGGAGTGGGACTTGAATTGTCACAATTTGATCCGCTTAACCAATCAGGTCTTGTCCTCGATCCAGAAACAGGAAATGCGTCAAACCAAGGCTTTTTGGCTTGGACAACAATGAAAATTGGAGCTGCCTATCACTTGTCACTTGATAAGAAACAAACTAGAATATTCACGCTTGGTGCTCAGTTTGGAAACAACAATAGAAGTTATCTTGGTTTGTCTAGGTCAGACGGAAGAGTTTTTCCGACAACCGGACTTGACGATCGTGACATAGAAGAATTCAACAAGCAGCTTATGAGCGGTACTTCTGGAGGAACCAATGCAGTGGATAGATTGAGTGTGGCGTTTAGAGACGTTACATTCGGCATGTTATACAACCAGCGCAATAAGAATTCAGATCTTAAAATGGGCTTTGCCATAGAAGGATTGACGAGACCTAATACCAATATAGATGACGGAACGACTGGATTTAAGGAGCGCAAATATCTAGGACTCAATATACATGGGGCTTATGATATGACGATCAATAAAAAACTACATGTAGTGCCAGGCGTTTATTATTACAGCTTGGGACCTGCAAACGGACTCAATATAAATACCCATGCCAATTATTTATTTAATGAAGATAAAGAATTGACGTTGACTGGAGGATTAGGTGTAAGAAATCTGAGGGCTTTGTCGCTCTATGTTGGGGCTGATATCAAAGGTGTTAAGGTGGGCTTTGCCTATGATTTAGACTTGTCAAGTGCCAATATAGGTTCAAAAGGAGTAGGAGGTTATGAATTAGTAGCTTCGTATATTGGTAAAGTTTACAAAAAGCCGAAGTTAAAACCAGAAATTTTCTGTCCACGGTTGTAATATTTGCTGGGCTTTCTGTACCAAATTCATTAAAATTAAATAGACTATTAACCATATTTCCATATGACTTTCAATCTAAATTCAACATATTTTCGCCTGATTAGCAAAGGAATTGCCCTTTGTTTTGTGGTATTTTTGTCTCAAAATGTGGCTTGGGCTCAACCAGTACAGGCGAGCTCTTATGCATCAATGATAAAAACGGCAGAGCAAGCAGCTTCTAATTTTGATTACGCAAATGCAATCGAGTGGTTCGATAAAGCATTTAAAGAGTCAAAAGATCCGAACTTATTAGTTGCCATGGCGGACCTTAACATGTTGTTGAGAGACTATCCCAAAGCGGAACGATTGTATGACCGCGTTTTGAAAAAGGATAAGGTCGAGGAGTTTACTGATATTAAATATGATTATGGTCGTGCGCTCAAGTACCAAGGCAAGTACAAAGACGCCCTCAACGCTTTTAATGAATATATCTCCATTACTGATAACAAAGAGCTGCAAGACGCTGCCAAAATGCAGTTACGTGGTATCCTTAGTATTGAAAAATTACCCGAAAATATTGAAGCCGCTGTATCGTTAGGAAGTGAAAATATCAATTCGCCATCGGGAGAATCGACGCCAGTTTGGTATACCGACGGTACCTTGTATTATTCAAGTTTAAATGCCAAAACATCTATCGTCCTCGATGGTACGGTAGAAGATTATGGTTCAAAAATATATACCGCTAGCCGATCTCCGCAAGGTGATTACGCCAAAGGGGTTGCCTTAGAAGAGTCAATTAACCGATTGAAGTATCATACTGGTGGAATTGCTTTTTCAGCAGATGGAAATAATATGTACATCACCAGAGCAAAACCAAAGGCAAACGGACTAGAGACATCGGAGATATTTGTATCTAAGAGAGTTGCTGGGGTTTGGACGGCACCCAATTTACTGCCCGGCGTAAACGATGAGCATATCACGAGACATCCATACGAAGGAGAGCTTTTTGGTGAGCGGGTTTTGTTCTTTACATCTAATAGACCCGGCGGTTTTGGCGGGTTCGATTTATATTATGCGCCAATAAAAGGTTTTGAAGTAGGCGCACCAGTAAATTTGGGTGACGTTATCAATACTAAATATGACGAAGTCTCTCCTTTTTACAAAGACGGTACGCTATATTTTAGTTCGGAAGGTCATCCTGGTCTTGGTGGTTTGGATAATTTCTATGCAGCATGGGATGGTACTAAATGGGCGACACCTTCCAATATGGGTTTTAATTATAATTCGTCATATGACGATCATTCTTTGAGATTCAATAATAGTGGAAATGCAGGAGTATTGGTTTCAAATCGTGCGCACAAAGAAAAGAAAAAATTTAAAGCATCCGAGACATGTTGTGATGATATCTATTTTATCAATATTAGAGATTTGGTAATTGACTTGCAGACCTTAGTAAATAATGACAAAGGGCCATTAGATGCTGCGACAATTGAACTCTTTGAAGTTGGAAAAAAAGTTTCTGTTGATGCCAAAACCAATTTTGCCGGTAACAATTTCTCTTTTTTACTAGATCCAGACAAATCCTACTCAGCATTTATTACGCGTGAAGGTTATTATCCTGACTCTATATCGTTTAATACAAATGGTATTTTTGACGATTACACTGTAAAGAAAACTGTAACTTTAAGGTCAAAACCTGAAGAATTTGATACATACGGGCTAAACGAACCTATCAGATTGAATAATATCTATTTTGATCTTGACAAAGCAGACATATTACCTGATGCAGAAAAAGATCTATCATACCTCAAAGAATTGATGGATCAGTACGCAGATATGATCATCGAATTAGGATCACACACTGATAGTCAGGGGGCGTCTCCGTACAATCAAAAATTGTCTCAACGGAGAGCAGAGTCTACCAAAAAATGGCTTGTCAATGAAGGTATTGAATCCAAAAGAATCAAAAATGTAGGCTATGGAGAATCCGTTATCTTGAACAAATGTATCAATGGGGTTAAGTGTTCTGATGATGAGCACCGTCTAAACCGTCGAACAGAATTCAAGATCATTGCGGGTCCTAGTACCATACAGGTTAAGAAATCTAAACTGAAGTAGTACACAGGAATATCTCCAAGTGTGAAGATGGAGACATCAACATTCCTTTGAGTTAGCAGTAAGTGTTGGACAGGTAACCAGCAAACTTATGACTAACCACACAACTTGTATTATCCTACAACAAGGACAACTTTACCATTGACACCACCAGCAGAGACAAGATCTTGTGCTTGTGCAGCTTCTTCAAGTTTGAAAGTTTTAGCAACAAACGGCTTTAATTTTCCTTCGCTAACCAAAGTCAATCCATATTCCAAATTCTTTGCAGACAAATCCGATGAAATAAATCGGGCATCGACATTGTATTTTTCAGCCAACTCTGCTGAAGGCATAGCAGCAATACTTAATAATTTACCACCCGACTTTAACACTTCAAAAAGTTTCGCTTGTGATTCGCCACCCGCACAGTCTGCAACCAAATCAACATCTTTAACAAGCGTGGACACGTCTTGTGTTTTGTAATCAATCACTTCATCTGCCCCAAGACTTTTAACTAGCTCGACTCCTATTCCTGATGCTGTTGCAATCACATAAAGACCTTTATTTTTGGCAAGTTGTAACATAGTGGCTCCAACAGAACCAGCAGCTCCTTGAATCAAAACTCTTTGACCTTTTTCTAGTTTACCCTCAGTAAACAAAATCGTTTGCGCAGTTCCTATATTTACTGCTAAGGAAGTAGCTTGTTCGAACGAAATGTTTTTTGGTTTTAACGAAACTAAATTCTCGTTCGCTACAACATATTCAGCATAAGCATTTGCCATAGTTGCGACTATCACTTCATCACCAACATTACATCGAGTAACGCCACTTCCAACAGCAACAATAATTCCTGACGCATCTAAACCCGGAGTAAAAGGCAATTGAACTGGACGAATTTTTTGCAAGTAACCCATCCGTATTTTCATATCTAAGGGGTTTACACTTGCGGCTTTGACTTGAATTAATACGTCACTTTCGTTTTTCACTTCTGGGGTTGGAACTTCTACCACGCTTAGTACTTCTGAACTTCCGAAGGCATTGTATTGTATCGCTTTCATATTTTTTATTGGTTTATTGTTTATTAAAAAAGATTGTCATATCATCACTTAATTCTTCGCAGCCTTTTCCAAAACTGAAAAAACCATGCGCCGCACCATCATAAATTTTGAACTCAACATCTTTAAATGTTTTACTAATATGCTCAGCCCAAATTTTTGAAGACCGTAATAATTTATCGTTTCCTGCACCTACGATAAACAAAGGGGGTAAATTTACAATATGTTCAAAGTCCATTGGAAATAATGGGATATTAGGTGTTGAAGTATTTTCTACATACACTTTATTAAATAGTCTGGCACTCGGAAAGCCATCTTCAATCCAAGACATTCTATCGTTTACTCCATAAATATCAACAATGCTTTTGATTTTTGGTAAATCCATTAAATCAACCGAATCAAGGATGTTAAATAATTCAGGATTTGAAATGTAAATACCTAACATCATGGCTAAATTTCCGCCAGCAGAATCACCAACCAAATGAATGGTTTCATATTCAGGATAATTTTTCTTAATCCAAACCAATGCTTTTACTAATGAACGCAACAAATATGGGTGTTGCTGTTCGGGTGCTAGTGGATAATCAAGACTAAAAATGGGATAACCTTCATTTGAAAATTTCAATAACGGTTTGGAATAGAAGTTACCTTTGCTTCCTGCTACCCAAGCACCACCGTGAATGTGAACAATCGCACTTTGTTTTTTTGTTTCCTTTTTCGGAGCAATGAAATCCAACTTTTCATCTTGTAGACTTCCATAAGCAAACTCTTTAACAACGATACCTTCAGGATACTTTTTGCCACCAATTTTAGCAATTAAAGGCATCATCATATTTCGCCAAAAGAAAACACCTAATTTATCTTTAAATGACAGATTACGTATTAATGTATTGTTGGTCATTTTTTTACATTTCAATATTCGTTTGCAAAACTAAGCAATTAAGTATATATTTGCTACCTAGTAGCAATAAAATACAAGTAGTTTTTAAGATACTTAATTCAATACAAGTAATGGAAATAAGATCCAAACAGCAGGGAATCAAGGTGGTAGCAGATGTCTTAGACATTGTAGGTGGCAAATGGCGAGGACAAATACTTGCACACCTTTGTGACAATCCTAAACGTTTCAATGAACTGAAAACAGTTCTAAACAGAATTACTTCATCAACTCTAACAAAAGAATTACGTTATTTGGAAGAAATAAAAATGGTAGAGAGAAAAATAATTCAGGAGACACCAATGGTTGTTGAATATAGACTGACGAAGCATGGTATGTCAATAAAAGACTTAATTAAACACATTGTTGAATGGGGACTTAAGCACAGAGAAATTATATTTAAAATAGACTAAATTGTGGACCGAAATTAAAACGATTAATGCTCACAACTTGTTTTTTTAGCCCTCGGGGTCCCAAAGTAGCAATGATAAATGATGGCAGGCCGTATAATGCCTAATTTATGATCGATGGCACCATAGAGGCATATTTCGGGTTATAGCTATTTTCTGCTTTTTACGTCGTTACAAGAGTTGATAGTAAATGTAGAAGCTAAGTAAAAGACAGTAGCTAAATCTCAAATGTGAATATTCGCCCACATGATAGCAAGGAATGCTCAATGTCAAAGCAAAAGGAATAGCATGTTTTTTACGCTTTGTAAGCAGTTTGTAAAGAAATCTGCAAAATTGTTCTTAATCTAAACACCCGTAGCTATCTTTGGTAAAAATAATATCCTGCAGGTAACATCAATTAAATATGTATCAAATGACAAAGAAACTATTGTTGGCCATGTACGCAACTATGTTGGCTGTTTCAGGCTATTCACAATATCCTCCCGTATTTAAAAATAGTATCTATGGAAATAACCCTAAAGCAGGGCAATATGCCAATGTACGGGGTTTTAAAATGTATTATGAAATCTATG
>JANMMV010000842.1:0-1761 GCA_031373565.1 Saprospiraceae bacterium | reverse complement strand
GAGTCGCGCTGGTGGAACGAGACATCACCGTTTGGCGTGCGAATTGATTAAGTATGGTCATCAAGTCTGTATTATTGCCTCAAATTCGCGCTATATGGGGTCTGAAGACTTACTAAAAGAAGATGAAAAAAATAGATTTGAAAAAATTGATGAGATTCAGTATCTTTGGATCAAAACTCCTGATTACACGGATAATGCATTTGGGCGTTTTAGAAACATACTAAGTTTTGGCTTGTCATTACTTTCTCTTCATCGATACGATAAATTAAAAAAACCAGATATGGTTTATGCCTCTACCCCACATTTATTTACACCGTTTTTTGCTATTGCTCAAGCAAGGAGACTGCGAATCCCAAGTGTGATTGAAGTCCGAGATATTTGGCCAGATTCTTTAATTGAATTAGGAAAAATATCTTCATTACATCCAGTGATACTTATGTTCCGATTAATTGAAAAGTACATCTATAAAAATGCAAATGCTATTGTTACATTACTTCCTGCTTCTATACCATATATTCAAAGAACATCAAAGTCTAGTCCGATTATTTGTATTCCAAATGGTATTAGTCTTGATCTGATTTCATTTAATGTGCATAAAAGTGAGATCAATGGGTCTAAATTTACTTTTATGTATGCTGGAGCCCACGGTGTTGCAAATGGGCTTCAATGTATTTTAGATGCCGTCGCAAGTTTAGCTGGGAAGAATCTAAACTTTCAAGTGCGAATTATTGGTCAGGGACATGAAAAAGAAAATCTGATAATTTCTGCGAAAAAATTAGGCCTTAACAACGTTATTTTTGAAGATCCTGTACCAAAAAACAGAATCCATGAAGTGATGGCAGAAGCGGATGCTTTTATTTTTATTCTTAAAAAATCACCTGTGTTTCGCTGGGGTATTAGTCCCAATAAATTATTTGACTATATGGCTGTTGGTCGTCCGATTTTATTCGGAGTTGAAACTCCCTATAATCCGATTGCAGAGAGCCAGTCTGGGTTGACATTTGATTCAGACTCCCCCCAAGACTTGGCAGACGCTATTGAAAAAATCTTAAGCTCAACATTGCTTGATCGAGAGAAAATGGGTAGTAATGCACGAGAATTTGTTAACAAGAATCATGATTTTCAAAACTTGGGCGAAACGTTAAATTCATTTCTGCAAGATCTAAAAATGGCAAAGTAAACGAAAATTGGACACCGAGGTTTTCGAGTGAATGATTACCGTCACAACAAATTTTTAAGTTTGCGAATTCGAGAATTTAGCGATTTCGCAGTTTCTGTCTATCAAACTTAGGGCAAAAATCCAAAACTGGTATGGTAAAACACCAACTAGTACAAAGAGAGTACCCTAGCCTAATTATCTTAAATTAAACCTAAGCTGTAGAAATATGTTCGTAGCCAATGGAATGGATATTTGATTTGACTTATTTTAATAGAGGCACTTATGGTATTGAAATTGGTGGGAATTGTCCTATTTCTTGAGCTTGTGCGGCTATCGCTGAGATAGAGTATGCAAAAAAAACTAAGGGGTAATGAGATGGTTTTGTGAAATTGGCAATCGTGTCTGGATTAGAGCGAGTAGTTTCATACTTGAGGATTTTGAGATTGGTGATAATATTATCGTGGTTGGTTTAATGACCAAAGTCAATATTCCATCAAATTCATTTGATGATTTTACGGATGAAAAGCTGATGATTGCGTCAGTATTGGTGAAGGAGTAGCAAGGTTCGTGATGAATTCTGGGGCTGGTGTTAGCGTCACAGC
>JANMMV010000827.1:0-2897 GCA_031373565.1 Saprospiraceae bacterium | reverse complement strand
ACCTGACAAAACTTGCGCCGAAGCCTTTGCTTTTTTCAAAAGGTCTTTTACTTGAGCCTGACTAGAAGCAAAAGAAAATTGAACAATACTAAACACTAAAATTAATCTGAAAATTTTCATTATTACTATTTTTTACACTATCAGAACGATAAATGAATCCTTGAAGTTTTATTTTCATTGTTAAAAATTAATTAAAGAACCAATTGAAAACTCCGTTGACGAAAAATTGTCGGGTACTTTTATATTTAATAATTTTTAATATCTGTTAGTAACGTTTTCCAATTTTTGGCATATATTAGCGCATCAATTGATTTCAAAACACACTAAAAAAAGGAGCATGAAAATCTACTCTTACTTTTTATCTTTGGTCTTTCTTAGTTTTTTCTTTTCAACCTATGGGCAGACCCAATTTTTAAGTTCACGTTTCATTGAAACCAAACAAGGAAACGAGTTTAGAATAGACCATGAAAAGTTACTCCTTGCGGCGATGAGTCACGACGTAAATGTTGAGTACATTATAGAACTACCTACCATTAATGGCCTGAAGAAGTATACTGCAGCCCGCAATCAAGTAATGGATGCGGAGTTTAGAGCCAAATATCCAAATCTCGTTACCGTTGACTTATTTGATACGAATAGCAAATTGGTAGGAGCCGTGACGATCTCTTCAAAGGGCATCAATGGCCTATTGAATTTTGAAAATCAGTATGTCGCTTTCAATACTAAAGTTGGAGATCTAAATGCAATAAGTTTTGCAGATGATGCGGATATTAAAATGGTAAATACAACGCCTAAATGCGAGTCTCACCCTTCTCTAGGTCGATCAGATTTCATGCCTAAGTTTGGTGAAGGTAATAGAATGTCGAATGATTTTGAAATAGGAAAAGACATTTTAAAATATCGTCTCGCTATCGTTTGCACCGGAGAGTTTTATATCAGTAATGGTGCCGACGATGGACAAGTACTTGCGGCTATCGCTAATTCTGTAAATAATATCAATCTCTATTTCAAAAATGATGTAGCATTATCGCTAGAGCTATCAACCACGCGCATTAAGTTATATAATGATCCCGCCACAGACCCGTTTACACCTGATGATCTTCCTCTAGCAGATTCAAGAACTGATCAAGCTAGTAAAGTGGTAAACATGAACTTTGCTAGCTCGAATTATGATATAGGCCATGCATTTCATACACATAATGCTGATGGTTCTGATAATTGGAGTAATGGAGGAGTTGCTTATTTGGGCTCTGCTTGTAGAAATACGCCTGCAGGTGCTGCGCCAATTATTAAGGCAGGTGGCTGGAGTGGATCTTTTAGCAATAATAACATAAGCTGGTATCAATTAGCTGCGCATGAATTTGGACATCAATTTGGCGCTACGCACACATTCAATGGTATTGGATCATCATGTACTGATGCCATTTCTGATATTTCTGCAGTAGAAATTGGTAGTGGAACGACCATCATGTCTTATAACAACATATGTGATCCGGATCAGAATATCGCATCTGATAATTCAAAAGATGGATATTTTCATACATACAGCATCCAGCAGATGTCAAACTTTATTGTCAATGGAGCTGGTGCAACATGCCCTACAAAAACCTTATCAAATAATGCCATTCCACAAGTCGATGCCAATCCATGTGGATCAAGTCTTGAGATACCAAAGGGAACTCCATTTTATCTAAAAGGAAAAGCAACTGATGCTAATCTATCTGATGTCTTGACATATTGTTGGGAACAGATGGATGAAGATGGCATTGGCATTCCGACCCAAGGACTTATAGGTCCCGCTGCTGGAACTCAACCTAATACACCATTATTTAGGAGTTATCCGCCTTCACTTTCTCCAGAAAGGTATTTTCCGGCTTTAGTGAATCCAAATTTAACATTTGATGTGCTACCGCTTGTCGCAAGAAACATTAAGATGGCCTTGACTGTCAGGGATAATAATGCAATTGCAAGTGCAAATGCAGTAGATAATATTACTATCAAAGTTAATGCATCGGGCCCCTTTCAAGTAACTAGGCCAAAAGGAGGTGAAACGCTAACTGCGGGCATGCCTGAGACGATCACATGGAATACAAACGGAAGTGGCGGATTATGTTCTAATCTCAGAATGAAGTTGTCAACCGACGGAGGTTTATCCTATTCTATCGTATTGGCAGAAAATATTCCTTATGCTGCTGCAACATTTACTTACAATGTGCCTGCTAACATATTTGGTACGACGACAGCTCGTATCATGATGGAATGCATGGATCGAGATTGCGCTTTCTTTTATGATTTGTCCACAAGTAATTTTAGTATCTCTTCAACTTGTACACAAAGTCCGAGCGTGATATGCCCTACCAACCAAGTTACTGCAGACCAGGGTGCACCGATTTTGAATATGAACATTGTAAAAGTCGTTGGGCCATTATTGAAAGGTGTAGGCAAGACTGTCACTTTCAGCGACCCAACTATCAAAGTAGGTATTATAGCTGAAAGCGGAGTCGGTTGCTCCGAAATAGGTTTTAACTATCACAAACGAACAAACATCTATGTTACCGAAACAGGAGATTATACTATTACGATGATCAATACTAACGGTGATAAAAAAAGAGTACTTTCTTTATTTAGATCAAATTTTAATCCTGCTAGTCCTTGTTCAGCATTTGTTAGCTCAACAGCTACAAAATCCGAGCCTTCTTCTGCCTTTTTGAGATATACTTTTACTACAACGTTAACTGCTTGCACTGAGTATGTTTTAGTATTTTATTTATGGAATGACCCCGCTGTCGTATCAGTCGCAAACGTTACCGGTCCCGGGATTGTTCTAGAAAAGTCCACACCCCCTGCTAATACCACTCATGAATTTATTATAGTAAATGAAGACGATGGCACGATCG
>JANMMV010000784.1:0-9561 GCA_031373565.1 Saprospiraceae bacterium | reverse complement strand
TTTATCCAAAAAACAGCAGTTTTGAAGATAAGCAAAAAGTTAGTTTATTCATTGTTAAAGATTGGTATGACTGTGGGCATTTAAATTTTCCTACTGAATCTCCAGCGGATGTCCACACTAACACCAGTAGTTTGTGGCAAGTATCAACACAACCACAGCATGACTCTAGCTATGTCGGCATGGTGGTGCGAGACAACGGAACATATGAAGCTATTTCTCAAAGGCTTTCTGATCCACTAATGGCTGGATCATGCTACACAATATCCATTTATATGTCCAGATCGACTACTTATATTAGTAAATCCCACTTGACTCAAGAAGATGCCAATTATAACCAACCAGCTGTATTAAGAATATATGGTGGACCTGTTTATTGCAATGAACGAGAGCTGCTTGTAGAATCTATCCCCATCGTCAATGAAGAATGGATAAATTATACCTACAAAATCAAACCAAAAAAAGATATAAAATTTCTAACCTTAGAAGCACACCATAAAATGCCATTACTAGTGCCATATAACGGACATATACTGATTGACAATATCTCACCGATTGTCAAGATAGCATGTGATAATTAAGAGCAACACTTTCAATTACCACCATCCACATCCTTGACAAAGTCAATTACACCGGCCATAAATATCTTCTGATCATCCCACATCGATAAGTGGCTGCCGTTAGGACAATATAGATATCGACCTTTCTGCACCATTTTACTTTGCACCTCCATTGCTGCTGGATCCATGGTATCGTGTTTTGCACCGATCATCAATGTAGGAACGGCGATCTCCTTAAGTCTGTTTTTAATATCCCACTTGGCGAGTCGACCGCTGATACCGAATTCACTAGGTCCTTGCATCATCGTATAAATGTCACTATTGACGTGTTTCATAGCTCGGTTAAACCCATCTGGCCAAACCGGCAATCGGCAAAGGTGTTTCTGATAGAAGTTAGGTAGGAGCAGGTCCATGTATCTAGGATTTGCAAAGTCTTTTTTGGCTTCAATGGCTTTAATCTCTGCCAATACTTCTGGCTTCATTTGTTTTGACAAGACCTCAGCGGCATAATTGCCATATTCGGGTGCGCTGGCGACCATATTTGCTACGATGAGGCCTTTGATATGTTGTTGATATTTGAGTGCATATTCCATACCCAGAATGCCGCCCCACGAGTTGCCCAATACATAGAAATTGCTGCTGTCTGCGCCGATCGCTTGCCTTACTTGCTCGACTTCTTCTACAAATCTAGGTACAGTCCAGAGACTGCTGTCTTTGGGTTGGTCACTGTAATAAGAACCTAGTTGGTCATATTCATAAAACTCAAAGCCTTCACGCTGAAAGAACGTCTCAAAACACTCCATATACTCATGCGTCATGGCTGGTCCACCATGCAAGAGAAGAATCTTGATCCTAGGGTTGTTCCCAAAACGCTTTGTCCACACTTTAAAATCACCTACGGGCGTTTTGATAGGAATCATCTGAATACCTGCGGACTCTATCGTCTCTTGATAGCTAAAATAGTTGGCAAGCGATGCTGTTTCTAATTTTGTATCCCGATTTTTGCAAGATGCCAAGAGTGAAAGAACGCAGAAGAAGAAGATGTATGAACGCATGGTTTTAAAATTTAGGATAAATGTAGTAATGTAACATTGTCTTTGCTCACATTTTTCTCAAAATCTTAAGTGCGTAGCAAATATTTTTTGTGAAATCAGTGTTCAACTTATTTCTCCCCATTTTTAACTAAATTTGTGGCCTAAATCATTTGAAACCACAATATCATGGTCGAAGCACCTATATATCAGCCCAAAAACAAAATACGTATCGTTACAGCCGCATCGCTCTTTGACGGTCACGATGCAGCGATCAATATCATGCGACGTATCATGCAGCGTTCAGGCGCTGAGATCATCCACTTAGGGCACAATAGATCTGCACAAGAAATCGTCGATACTGCCATCCAAGAAGATGTCCAAGGTATCGCCATCACTTCGTACCAAGGCGGACACAATGAGTTTTTTAAATATATCTACGACTTACTCAAAGAACGTGGCTGTGGACATATCAAGATTTTTGGTGGCGGTGGTGGTACCATCCTGCCGACCGAGATTGCAGATTTACAAGCGTACGGGATAACGCGTATCTACTCACCTGATGATGGACGACAGATAGGCCTTCAAGGTATGATCAATGATGTACTTGAGAAGTGTGACTATGCCATCGGCGATCATCTCAATGGCGAACTCAAAGCACTCAATAAATCTGAAAATGTGGCAAGGGTCATTACGACTTTAGAAAATTATAGTGAGCAGTTCCCTAGTCTAGCAAATGACCTCGAGAAAGGTCGAAAAAACACGCCCGTTCTAGGCATAACGGGCACTGGCGGATCTGGTAAGTCGAGTATGGTTGACGAAATAGTCCGTCGATTTTTACTGGATTTTACAGACAAAAAAATTGCAATCGTATCCGTCGACCCTTCCAAACGCAAGACAGGTGGCGCACTCCTAGGAGATCGCATACGTATGAATGCGCTCAACAACAGCCGTGTGTACATGCGCTCGCTCGCAACACGACAATCTAATCTTGCATTATCCAAATATGTACAAGGTGCTATCAATGTCTTGCAAAATGGTGATTACGATCTCATCATACTTGAGACTTCGGGCATTGGCCAGTCCGACACCGAGATCATCGATCATTCTGATGCTTCGCTTTACATTATGACGCCAGAATATGGTGCCGCATCACAGCTCGAGAAAATCGATATGCTTGACTTTGCCGATATCATTGCCATCAACAAATTTGACAAAAAAGGGGCGCTCGATGCCATGCGCGACGTACGTAAGCAATACCAACGCAACCATAATATCTGGGATATCGATCCAGAGACTTTGCCTGTTTTTGGCACCATGGCTTCGCAGTTCAATGATCCAGGGACAAATCTTCTCTACAAAAATATCATCAAGGTCCTCAATGAAAAAACAGGATCGACGCTACAATCAACCCTTGATCTGCCTATTGGCGAAAGCGAAAAAATTTATATCATTCCTCCATCGAGAGTTCGCTACTTGTCAGAAATAGTGGAGCACAACCGTAGTTACAATAATGCAGTAGATCATCAAGCAAAACTAGCTACAAAAGCCTACAGTCTTCACAATGTGATCTCGGATACCAACGACGAAGGCGTCAAAATCCATCTCGAAGGAGCATATCAGCGCGTTTGGGATGATTTGAGTGGTGAAAACAAACGTATTCTAGAGCAGTGGCAAGACAAATTGGCCCGATACAAGGCGCCAGAATATATTTATAAAGTGCGTGACAAAGAGATCAAGGTCATCACCCACACAGAGTCTCTATCGCATACGATGATACCAAAGGTTAGCCTGCCGAAATACAATGATTGGGGTGATATCCTACGATGGAACCTGCAAGAAAACGTTCCAGGTGAGTATCCTTATACAGCGGGCGTATTTCCATTTAAGCGAGAAGGCGAAGATCCTACACGTATGTTTGCCGGTGAAGGTGGTCCCGAGAGGACCAATAAGCGCTTTCATTATGTCTCGATTGGGTTGCCTGCTAAGCGACTTTCGACGGCATTTGACTCTGTGACTTTGTATGGTGAAGATCCTGATTACCGTCCCGATATCTATGGCAAAATCGGTAACTCAGGCGTAAGTATTGCTTGCCTCGATGATGCTAAGATTTTGTATTCTGGATTTGATCTCTGCGACCCTTCGACTTCGGTTTCGATGACGATCAATGGTCCAGCGGCGACGATTTGCGCTTTCTTTATGAATGCCGCCATCGACCAGCAGTGCGAAAAATATATCAAAGAGCACAAGCTTGAAGACAAAGTAGACGCCATACTCAAGGCCAAATATGATGACAAAGGCATCACTCGACCATCTTACAAGGGTCAACTACCCGAAGGAAATAATGGCTTAGGTACGCTGCTGATCGGCATCACAGGCGATGAAGTCTTACCATCAGATGTGTATGAGCAACTCAAAGTTAAGGCTTTAAGTTCGGTACGCGGAACAGTACAAGCTGATATTCTCAAAGAAGACCAAGCGCAGAATACTTGTATTTTTAGCACTGAATTTTCATTGAGATTGATGGGTGATGTGCAGCAATATTTTATCAATCAAAATGTGCGCAACTTTTATTCAGTCTCGATATCTGGTTACCACATTGCGGAAGCAGGAGCTAATCCTATATCACAGCTGGCTTTCACACTATCAAATGGTTTCACTTTCGTGGAATTTTATCTCAGTCGTGGCATGAAGATCGATGATTTTGCGCCTAATTTATCGTTTTTCTTCTCGAATGGAGTCGATCCAGAATATGCTGTCATTGGTAGAGTTGCGAGACGTATTTGGGCGAAAGCCATGAAAAATATTTACGGTGGTAATGCGCGTTCTCAAATGCTTAAGTATCATATCCAAACATCAGGACGTTCGCTACATGCGCAGGAGATCGCTTTCAATGACATACGTACTACACTTCAGGCACTATACGCCATTTATGACAATTGTAATTCACTACATACCAATGCCTATGATGAAGCGATAACAACGCCTACCGAAGAGAGCGTGAGACGTGCTATGGCTATCCAATTGATTATCAACAAAGAATTAGGTCTATCCAAAAACGAAAACCCTATCCAAGGTTCATTCATCATCGAAGAATTGACAGATCTTGTTGAAGAGGCTGTATTGGCAGAATTTGACAGAATAACGGAACGTGGTGGTGTCCTTGGTGCTATGGAGACAATGTACCAGCGATCCAAGATCCAAGAAGAGTCACTTTATTACGAGACACTCAAACACACTGGCGAGTTTCCTATCGTAGGTGTTAATACTTTCTTGTCCAAAGAAGGCTCACCGACGATCATACCATCAGAAGTCATTCGTGCTACCGAAGAAGAGAAGATCGAGCAAATTCACACTGTTGAGAATCTCAAAAAAGCAAATGTTACAGAAGCAGCCGAAGTCTTGAATGTCCTTCAAAAAGCAGCCGTCAACAACGAGAATTTGTTTGACGCACTGATGATTGCCGTCAAGTCGTGCACATTAGGGCAGATTACCAATGCGCTTTATGAAGTGGGAGGGAAGTATAGGAGAAATATGTAGGATATCTTCCTACGCAACATTTGACCGTTGACTAGCTCTCACTTTCTGCTTTTCAGCGTGGGCCACAGCTGCATCTCGAACCCAAGCGCCATTCTCATGCGCAGATACTCGAGCAGCGACACGCTCTTTGTTGCATGGGCAATTGACCTTTACTACTTCCAAAAACTCAGCCCAGTCGATCATCCCACCTTCTGTCATGATCTCCGGAAGGTAGCTTTAAGTCGATCTATGTTCTGATCAACGATGTTGTGGGATATGAGAGGTCTTTTTTCTGGTTGCATATGTTAATGTCGGAAGATTTTTGAATGGGTAAAATTACAGAAAAAGGATGAAACAATGTACATATTACGTTTTTTACTAATCCATTACATATTGTGAATTAAAAGATATGACATGTGTTATTAGTTGACAGCTTGAATTTTACGTATTAAATAAAATTTGAAAATGTTTTGGAATTCACAAATTTGTGTTAATTTGGCACGGTCATTGGACAATAAAGGAGAGATAGGTGTTGTTATAGCAGATAGAAAATATTTAATAAACACTTGGAATTCAACAAAAGACACGTATCTTTGCGTCCCATTTTAAAATCACACTTTAAAACACCGTAGGAAGATGAATACAAAGCAAGTCGCGCCTGTAAAGACATCCGCTCCAAGAAAAATTTTAACACAAGAAGAAAAAGTTCAAGTAAGAGAAGATATTTCGAAAATACGTGAAAGCCGTGAAGACAAAAGCTATAAATTTCTTGAGTGGTTTGATGCGCCCCCTAGAAAGGAAAGAAGAGATTATAAAATTTAATCTTACTTATGGATATCACTTCAGTGCCTGTGGTCACTGAGTACAGCTATGAAAATTTACTAAATTGCATTTTAGATGTCGGTAGTAGACACAACCTCAAAAAATTTCATTTTGAAGTTTTTAAAGAATATTTTGGAACATCCGGGCATAATGCATCAACCATAATTGTTGAAGATGAATACTACAGCGAATCTTATGTAAGTGATTTGTCTCTATATTATACATACTCAAATGATAACTTGAGTAAGTATTGCAAAAGAATTCATCTACTTAAAGGAAAAGTCCGAGACAAAGAATCGTTTTTAAGTGAGATTCTCGATCTAAACAATCAAGAAATAATTAATGACTATCTTGGCTATATTGTTGTAAAACCTTTGCCTCAAACTATTATTGGAGCAACTTTATTAAAAACATATGATGGAGATAATTCAAGACATTACAATTCTATTAGGGAATATACTTTAAATCTCTTTGGACGAAGAATCAAACTGAATACGCTGATTTTCCAAGAACAAGATAAAAATGTCGCTGCTTGTGCTACGTGTGCAGTTTGGTTTGCATCCCATTACTATGTAAATAAAACTAATTCGCCGAAACTAAGTCTATACGAAATTACCAAGCTTGCTGGTTCATCTAATAAGGGAGTATATAGGATGTTCCCGTCTATTTCACTGGATGAGTATCAAGTAGCGACCGCCATTCGGCAGTTAGGTTTAGATTTTGAACCCGTAAACAAATTGGCAAATTTAGCTTATGTTAAGGCATATTTATATAGCTATAACAAAGGAGGAACACCCATTTTGTTAGGCATATATTTGCCATTTTTGGGGTATCACTTGGTAACAGTTGTTGGCTATAAGATAGATTTAAGCATCTTTGATATCGAAAACACTGATGTTCAAATGTTAAAATTGAGATCTAGTCTAATCACAAAGTTATATGTCCATGATGAGCATACTGGTCCATATGCACGTATAGAAATTATCGAAGATAAAGAAAAAGTAAATGATCACTACAAAAATTTCGAAAAAAACAAAAAATTTGAAAAGGAAGTTGAAAAAATAAGCAGGTCACAATTTTTTTTACTATTGAACTGGAGTTCGAAATCTGGAGAAATTGAACAATCATATGGAATAGTTAAAGATATCTTCCCAGTTATTCCACCTATTATTCGTATTAGTTATAAAACAATATTCAAAATTGTACAGGGTGACTCCATAAGAGAATTTTTAAAATATGTTTCGAAAAATGGAGATTCATTTATTATTGATGACCTAATGTGGGATATTTATTTATACGAGTCAAATAGTTATAAAGAGGCAATATTGAAAAGTTCAGATTATGACAATGATATAAGCCAAAAGCTTCTTTGCACTAGTTTCCCAAAATATATTTGGATAGCCAGAGGATACCATAACAACCTACCAAATGTTGAATTTGTATTTGATGCAACTGGTCTTCACACTAACTTTTTAGGAAGAGCAGTTATTCTTATTGATAAAGAGAATATTAACTTTGATTTCTTGAACAATTATGCCCAGATAGATCTTAAGTATAGTTCATTAATTAATAAATATTATTTTCATGGCTAAATATGGGCATCCTAGTGATCCAAACGTGTCAGCAAGTGTAGTAAATTTGTCCGAAGTAGATAATGCTATTGAATATTTATCTGGATGTGGAAATTTTACCCTTGTTTTAGGCGCTGGCACTTCTATCCATTATGATATGCCTGATTGGAATGGATTACTATTTGAACTATATAAAACTACTCGTAAAGGGAAAGTGAGCGATGAAAATATCAGATTAGAATATGAAATATTAAAGTCTAGTAACGATAACATGAGTCTTGCTCAATATATTGTTGACGACCCAACTCTCAATGACATTGAATCACTTCGTAGTACTTTGTATGAAAGTTTTGACTTATCAAAACTTGAGATTTCCCCATTACATGATGAAATAATCAAATTAATTGTTCGTGGAAAAACAATTAATATTATTTCTTATAATTTTGATGGCTTGCTAGAATATTTTTTTGATAAAAATGATATTCCATATAATTTAAGTTACGGAAATATATTGAAACATAGATCAGGTGCAATAAATATATATCATGTTCATGGTTATTTACCGCTGACAGGCCCAATATCTGATGATATTATTCTAACTTTTTCTGAATCTCAATACATAGCACAATACAACAATATATATAGTTGGCAGAATCAAGTACAATTATTAAATTATACAAATTATCCATGCATCTTTATTGGTCTTTCTTTTTCCGACCCAAACATGAAAAAGCTTCTTACAACTAAAGTAAAACTGGAAGGTTTAAGACACTTTAGAATAGAAAAACCATTTGACAATATTCAATTATATAAATTTAAGGATAATTATATGAGCGGTTTGAAATTAGAAACATCTGCTGTTCCTCTAAGTATTGATCTAATTAACGACTCGAAATTTGAACAATGTAAAAAGCTTGGGGTGGAATTGCTTAACTTTAATGAATTTGATGAATTTCCACACTTCATTTCAAGAATAAACTAATTTCATACACTATTTTCCATTTGGTAATACATAAAGGTTCTGTTGTTACGCTTCTGTCTATTTGATCAGCAATTCTGTCGGTGAATTCGTTTTTAGTTTAAATAGAAAACAATGACACCGGCGTCAAAATAGACATAACTCTTCCTGTTCACCTAGTTGGAATGGCATACTCGACCGCGCGCGGAATCATCTTGGAAAGACTACAATCATCGCCAATTAAAGGACTTACTCTACCAATTATTGACCCTTACAAAGAGATGAGTAAGTAGAAGTTAACTTATAATTACAATAAAACACTTCCTAAGCAACATTTGACTGCTGACTGGCTCTCACTTTCTGCTTTTCAGCGTGGGCCACAGCTGCGTCGCGAACCCAAGCGCCATTCTCATGAGCAGATACTCGAGCTGCGAGACGCTCTTTGTTGCATGGGCCATTGCCCTTCACTACTTCCATAAACTCATCCCAGTCAATAGCGCCAAAATCGTAATGTCCTGTCGCTTCATTCCACTTGAGATCGGGATCTGGAATCGTTATACCAAGAATCTCCGCTTGGGCGACGGTAGCATCGATAAATCGTTGACGGAGATCGTCATTAGAGAAACGCTTTATTTTCCAATCCATTGATTGCTTTGAGTTGGGTGATTCATCATCGTTGGGGCCAAACATCATGATCGATGGCCACCACCATCTATTAAGTGAATCTTGCGCCATCTCTTTTTGCTCAGGTGTACCATTGCAGAGCGTCAACATAATCTCAAATCCTTGACGTTGGTGAAATGACTCTTCCTTGCACACACGCACCATAGCCCGCGCATACGGCCCATACGAACATCGACATAACGGCACTTGATTCATAATTGCTGCTCCGTCCACCAGCCAACCGATTGCACCCATATCTGCCCACGTGAGTGTAGGATAATTAAAAATGCTGGAGTATTTTGCTTTGCCAGAGTGCAGCTGATCGAGCATTTCGTCTCTTGAAATACCCAACGTTTCGGCTGCCGAATAAAGGTATAAGCCATGCCCAGCCTCATCCTGTACCTTAGCGAGTAATGCCAGTTTGCGTTTGAGACTAGGAG
>JANMMV010000854.1:0-5405 GCA_031373565.1 Saprospiraceae bacterium | reverse complement strand
ACCACTATTGCAACGGGTATCCTTTTCTGGGGAACGGCAGAACCCATTTATCACCTCAATAGTGTTCCCACTGGATTAGGCATTGAAAATGGCAGCTCTGAGGCAGCGAGGTTCTCGATGAGTACGATGTTTATGCATTGGACACTTACTCCCTATAGTATTTATACAGTAGCCTCCTTGTTATTTGCGTTTTCATTTTACAAACTAAAGGAAAGTTTCAATCTCGGCGCATTGGTTTATCCTGCCTTTGGCAAACCCGTACACAGCAAGGTGCTTGGTCTTATCAATATCATCGGCTTATTCGCCTTGGTGGCTGGTATGGCGGCCTCATTGGGAACAGGCATTCTCACGATTTCAGGAGGCTTAAACTCCTTGTTTGACTTTCATCAATCTGATGGATTGAATTTTGGTATCATGGTATGTATTGTAACTGCATTCACCATTTCTGCTACCACGGGCTTGTTAAAAGGCATCCAGCTTTTATCAGATTATAATGTTAAGGCATTTATAGTCATTGCCAGTTTTATGCTAATTTTTGGACCTATGACCCATTTTTTTTCTTTGGGTTTAGATGGTATGGGCGAGTACTTTGCAAGGTTTTTTGAACGAAGTACAGATGTCAAATCAAATATAGATACGGCTTGGCAGCAAAGTTGGACTGTCTTTTACTGGGCCAATTGGTTGGCCTGGACACCTGTGACTGCATTGTTTCTAGGACAAATTGCAAGGGGTTACACAGTGCGGCAATTCATTCAGTTTAATTTATTCTTCCCAGCACTATTTAGTGGACTGTGGATGATTATTTTTAGTGGTACTGCCATTACCTTTGACCAAAATATGTTCCCTGGCTTGCTACAGGATGTCTTACAAAACGAAGGAGCGCAAGGTGTGATTTATGCTATTTTTGACAAGCTGCCTTGGAATAGTTTTATAAGCTTGTTTTTCCTATCTATTGTATTTATCTCATTTGTAACGGGAGCGGATGCAAATACGTCTGCATTGAGTAGCATTAGCTCTAAAAATGTTAGTCAAGAAAATGCTGAAGGATCGAACATTGTTAAAATACTGTGGGGACTTATCATTGGGCTTGTTGCTTTTATTATGATTAGTTATTCAGGGATTGATGGTATAAAAATGCTATCTACTTTAGGTGGCTTCCCTATTTTATTTATTATGATTATAGTCGCTTTTGGTTTGGGCCGTGTCGCTTTTTCTAAGACCTATAGAGAACGGATATCAAAAGCATAGGCAGTTTTCAATATCGGCTTGCGTTTGATTTAGAGATGCGTGCAAGCCTATCAACATGATGTGTATTGAACCAATGGACATCAAGAATCAACAAACGTTCATCTCACATTTGATTTCTATAATTTCAATGAAGCCTTTGTTCAAGCGATATCAGGTATTCATCATGCGAAATAAGCAAATACGCTATCGCATCAAGGTTTTGCTCCTGTGAAACAAGAAAATGTTCTTTCAAATTAAGCTTTTATTCAAGTGAAATAAGATATCGTTAGAACAAAATAAGATATCGTTTGAGCAAAATAAGCGATTGAATGAAGCAAATAAGCTTTTGAACACAGCTATTAAGATATGAAATGAGTAAAACCCTTGAATCAAAGAAGAAAAGTGTGTAATGGATGAATCGAATCACAAAACAAACAATGAATATACTAATTGAATTGATGGTTTACAGATTCGGAATCGTCGTTGATTGATTCGAAACAGATGTTAGCGCTAATTCCATCTTCAATCACAAAATATCAGCATGGAATGCTGCGTAATCAATATTAATTTTTAAGAAGCGCTCATAGATTTTTAGTAATTTCATTTCCAATAACAAAAACTCTAGTTCGAATTCTATTGTATTCACTTACATTCTTGTTGAATTAAAGTAAATTTTTTAGAAATCTATGTGAATTTCTACTTATTTGTCTTACTTTTGTACAAAATAGAATTGGAATTCGATGTTGGGTTGTGCTTATTATGCTTAGGAATAGACCCGCCACACCCACCGACAATACAAATATATTGCTTTTTTCACAATAGTCCTAAAAAATATTTTATATGAAAAGGATGGACCCAAAACTGCTCAAAGACGTTAAGAATCAATTACTTGCGATACCACCCCAAGACAAGAATCACGTGATGTCACCCGATTTGACCATAAGTGATTTTGAAAAAGAAGTAAATCAATATGCAGCAATGATAGTCGAATACAATCAACTGCTCAACACTGCTGAAGCCAAGAGACTATCCATCAGAGACAAAGAGAAATTTATAAGGGACTATCGCGAGAGATTGCGTAGTACAGTCATTATCATCCACGGCAAAAAATCTGATGTCTACAAAAAGTTTATCAAAGTCGCTAGGTTCAGGAAGAAGGTTGTAAGGTCTAAAGCCACTACAAAACCATCGGTGAAGTGAAGGTTTGATCTTCTTGCCAGCGTGCAGATTACCACAATGAGCAATGATCAAATGTCTGTAAGTCATCAAATCAAGGGTGAACCAAAGACCCTAATCTAGCATTTGACATCATCATCATATATCAAAAATGAACGTAGAGTTATATGAAACAGAACAGTTGATGAGGTTGGAGATTGGGTCGAACGTTTGGCTACCCGACGGCGATTCCCAATAGGGCGAGATGTAGGTGGTAGCCTATGTTATGGCTTCGAGTTTAACTCTTTCTTTGACTTTGACTGTTTAATCTTTGGAATTGGCGCTTTAGTAATTTCACCTGTTGCTTTGTAATGGGCTATAGCTTTCGAAACTAGCTCTATATCTTCTTTTGTTCGCTTTGTTGGTTCAACTACTAAATCCACTCCTTTGGGTTCTATACCTAATGTCATATTTAATTTATTTTACTAACTGTGGAAAATATTTCTTAATAAGTTGTAACGCTTCATGTGGATAGATTACCATCTGATGATTTCCCAGATGTACAGCACCAACTGTTGATGCATAATGATTAATCAACCTTGTCTTAGAAACAAATGAAACTAAACCTTGGTTCCCATTATCCCAACTAAGCTTACAAGCAAAAGCAAAAAGGTTCCCTGGAACACCTTCGTAAAGCTTTTTCTTTCCAATATTAAATGGAGCATTTTCTACAAGGTTTATAAAAATATGGTCACCTTTGTCTTCAAAACTCATTAGTCCTTGAATTATTTCAGGGTTATTTACTACAGTCAATTTAATCACTTTTGTATTTTCTTTCTTTATTTCTCCTTTCCAGTTGAAATTCCAACCCCTTGATTTTGTTACTAGTTTTAGGTCTTGGGCAGCTACTTCATGAATATCAGTTGGCAAACTATCGCCTGAAATAGTATTGACGATACTATTTGTCAATTTATCTATCCAAACATTTATTTGCTTTTCTTTCGCCATTTTGCTATGCAAGTACGTATATCTATGGTCTCTAACCACAAAGATAATCAATCCTAGGGGTATGTTTGATAAATTTATTGTGTTTTTGGTCCTTGTTAAAATTAAGTTTTTCCAAGTTCGATCTTTCCTTTCTCATGGGTCACAACCGAGTAGAAACCCGTTCGGCGTAGGCTCCGGCCTACGTTGAAGTGTCGTCAAATTTTCAATTTGAACAATAGCACTTATCAAAATAGCAAAGCGCCAATGCCAAACCTTTCCTTGATAATAAATCTGATATCCTCTACCCATTGAAACAAAAGTAGAAGTTTCTGTTTAATGTGGCAAAATATTTTATTTTTGTGCACATGTCTATGGCAAAGCCATACAAACACTGCGATAACGCAAAGCGTCACAGGCATCGGCATGGATGAGAGCGGGGCGATTTCGGAGCCGAAAACTGTCTGCTAGTACTCAACTTGATACGAAGCGCAACTTGCCCCGACGTAGCGGGAAAGCTCCATGTAACCTCCGAACCGCCAATTCCTTGCAGGTGCTGTCAGACACAGTTATTCTCTTTCTGCTCGTTGTCGAACCACTTGAAGAATGTTATTTTGAATGTCTTTCATAATCCACTTTGCCCACCAACTTGCATAAAAATTAAAAGTTGTTGTCAACTTAAAATGGCTGTAAAGGTGAAGTCTGTACGTTTTGCCATTCAGTTTTTCAAGTTCATAAGTTCCATTTAAAACATCAAAGTATTGTCCACCGATTACAACGTGTTTGTCCATCGTTGTTGATGGAATTTCGTGAGGATATGCTTTGATCGAAAAAACCATTTTCTTTTTGTCAACGTATTCTGAAACTGTCTCGTGAAATATAAGTCCCCTGGTAAATTTAGCTTCTCTGTAAGCACCAATACCTTCAAAGTTAAGTTCTGCTTTAACTGGTCTTGGAAAACCTAACAATTTTGTCAACCAACCTTTGTCTTGCTCCTCTTTAATTTCTCTTACTCTTGTTACGTTACTCCAAATTTTGTCTGAAGTAGCGTTTATGTCTATGAAAGTGTAAGCCTTGTAAGTTCCTGGAATTGCTCCAATGAAATTTTCTATTGGTGAGATGAATATGGGTAAAAGTGCCAAGATAGAAATGTAGACTTTGTCTTTTTTTCTAAACTTAAAATATGCTCCAATAAGTCCGCCAATGGAAGCTGTGATTAAAAACAAAGGCAAGACCATTAACCAACAAGCCCAACCTTCCCAAGCAATTGCAAGCGTAAAAAATAGGAAAATAAAAACAGGTATCCAGGGAACAAAGAACTTATATCTAAAACGCGATGCATTTTCTTCACTCGAAAAATAGATCGTCAATACGCCTGTAATCGTTGGCAAACAAACGAGGAATGAAACAGACATGACAGAGTACAAGTCATTCCAAGTTTCTATTCCAAAAAATAGTCTTAAAAAAATGGCATATAAAGTCGGAATAGCAATGATTTTTAAGCCTGCAAATAATTTTTGTTTGTCCATAATAGGGGGTCAAATATGAATGTGCCTAACGTTTTGATAAGCGCAACAAACATACCGCAACTTTCGGATTTTTGCATGTATTTATTCTATTATCCTATTTTTGGGTGGAACATGATCGACAAAATCAATAAATTTCATGCTTGGCTAACATTAAAAACACTTTGGCGCCAGTTCCGATATTTTAGTGTGCGCCAATATTAAATCAATTTCCAACCGATTATAATCAAAAAACCACTATCTATATTCAAAATAAAAGCGCATAATACTCTGATAACCAATATCTTCTATTCTATCCTAAATTGATAACTTCCTTCTGGAGCTGTGCGTGGTTGAGTTTCTTTTCTACCTGATTTTGACTCGGCCGAAATGTAATATTCAAGTGTGGTACCCGATTTATGGTATGGTATTTCAAAAAAGAAATGATTTGGATGGGCCGTCGGCGTGAGTTGACCTGCAAACCAATTTGCCCCACCTCTAACTCTCCAAAATAGTTGCGATTTGTCCGTAACC